>JAGRJL010000657.1 GCA_020442775.1 Lysobacterales bacterium
CTGAGCGGGTGCCGTGAGATCGGGCACCCGCTCCACCCAAGCAGTTGTCGGAGCGAAAATCCATGAAGTCCAGGGGTCCAAGCGGGTTCCGCTACAGCGAGCGGTTGGCCGAGGCCGGGATCGAACCTTCTGTCGGCAGCGTCGGTGATTCCTACGACAACGCGATGGCCGAATCGATCATCGGCTTGTTCAAGACCGAAGTCATTGAGCGGCAGCGCTGGGCGAACCTGAAGGCGGTCGAGATGGCCACGCTCACCTGGCAACATTGGTACAAACACAAGCGGCCGCTGCAGCCTATCGGGGATATCCCACCGGCAGAGGCAGAAGCAGCCTAGTATCAACAACTCCGTGAGATCGCCGAAGCGGCGTGACTCACAACAATGAGTCTCCGGGATTCCCGGGGCGGTTCACAATTTCGCACGAATGGTTGACCGAGTCTCTCCCGCTCTTGCATACGCGCACACGCCAGGAACTAGCGTCCTTTCCCGCACTTCTCCGGAAGCGTTTTGAAGTTCGCCGTCTCACGGTCTGACAGAAGACGCCCAAGCCCCGGTGACGATCACGCAAGACCCGGGCCGATGTAAGGGACACTATTGCGATAGGCGCTAGGGTCCAATGACTGCGCTGTGACGCACTTGATGATGGGAACATTCACTGGCCGGTGGCATTTATTCAAAGGCCACC
This sequence comes from Lysobacterales bacterium, assembly GCA_020442775.1. GTDB lineage: Bacteria > Pseudomonadota > Gammaproteobacteria > Xanthomonadales > SZUA-5 > SZUA-5. Next base: position 685 of record JAGRJL010000657.1, read on the forward strand.
CAGACTAAAACTGTTGTATCCCCGACCCGCCGCTATCTCCGGTTCCCGCAGATCCACCAAGAGTCAAATCCCGCACATCACCCAGCGCAACGAGCTTCGGCGGCTGGTAAACACGGGGCTGTCTAAGTTCTGCATCGACAACAGACTCAGGTTGTTTGCTCTTCTCTTGGTTCATCAATGTCCATCCGAACAGCTCCCGCAGCGAGTAGTCTAAGCGGCCAGTTGCCAGCTCACAAGCGCTATGCATCACGAGACGCGAAAAGCCAGAGACCAAGGGCCGTGCTCAACCAACGACGCAAAAGTTGGTCGTCGACGGTGCTGTTCATCGGATTAGCCGAGCAAAGCTTCGCAGCCCACCCCGTCGCGTGATCCGTCAGCTCGGTCCAACGCCGGGGATCTTGTTCAATTGAGCTGGCCAAGAACGGCGTCAGATCGGAGGATTTCGGCCGTCGCGTGACTGAACTCGGCAGATGTCTTTCCAACCACCGTCGCATCAACCATTTGTCGATGCCATGACGATGATGAAGGTCGTCTGGCAAGCTCAACATCCATCGGGTCAGCTCCAAGTTTCGAAATGGAGACACTTGCTCCATCCGATGTCTGTGCGCGTAGAAGTGTTCGCCGCTGGCCGAAGCCATAGCGTAGGCATTGAGGCAATTCATGGCCTGCAGCGGACGGGGGAAGTGGCGGTATCGATCCAATTCCGCCAGCCACCTGTCCCGCAGCACATGGCGCTTGCCTGGTTCCAGCCAGTTCAGGCGCTGCGGCGGCACGATCGACCGTCGCATCATTCGGCGTGCCAGATTTCGCATGCCCCGGTCGTGCCACCAGCGCCTATCGGCAGACCGCCGCCAGGTGAACTCCCGGCGCAACGCCTGCCAGCGCCGATCCCGCCAGCCAGCATAGATCCAGTCGTCCGCGATGCGGCCCAGATGATCACCAAAGTTTCCATCGACCCAGGTCGTGGCGCCGGATTGCGCAAATGCCTGGTAGGCCCCTTCCTTGAGTTCGCGATAGATCGAGGCCAGAGGCGTGTCCGGATTGATCGGACGCTGCAGTTGCGCACAAAGCGGGCGCAGTTCGTCGGCTTCGACCAGTCGGTGCGGGATTCCAAGCGCATTGGCAATCTCCCTCGCCAGCGGACCCTCGTCAATCTGCGGCCAGCTGGGAAAACCGTAGGTCACCGCGACCGCCGGCTGACCCTGCGGTAACGCCGCCGCCACGCATGCCGAATCGATACCCGCACTCAGCGACACGCCCACCTTCTCGGCTCCCAAGGTTGCCCGAGCGACTGCGCCCTGCAGCAACTCTCCGAAGCGATCCACGATTCCCGCGTCACTCAATCCAAGCCCGTCCTCGGTGGGCTCCACGCAGATTCGCTGGCCTTTTTCGCCGGATGCTGACAAAGCCAGGGTCTCTCCGGCGGCAACGGTCCGAATCTGGCGAAAGGCGCTGGCCCCGTGGGCGGGCGGCAAGGCGCAGAGATAGGCGGCGAGAAAGTCCTCATCCAGATCCGTGCACACCGCAGGGTGGGCCGCCAGGATCCGCTCTCCGCTGGCCGCGATCACGCCGCCGGGAATCAGCGCGTAGACCAAAGAGCGTTGCCCCATGGCATCGCGAAAAAGGCTACACCGATGAGTATTCGTATCCAGAGCGATTCCGGCGCAGGGACCGCCGTCGATCAGCAGATTCTCGATCGCCCGGGATCCAGGGGTGAGTCGCGGCCCGGGCGCCCGGTCGAGCAGATACAGGGAATGAGCGTCCGCCGCTTCGACCGGTGTTTCGCCAGGTCGAGTGGGGGCCGAGTAGATTCGCCATCCGGGCCCGCTATGTTCCTCCCCGGGGAACGGACTGCGCGCCAGCGCTACGCGAAGCATCGCGCGCCATGACTGTTCGGTTGGCTCGCTGTGCTGCCAACTGATCCACGCTAGCAAGACCGCCAATTGCCCTCCTGACCGAAACCCGCCGCTGATCGTCAGCCAGCGCACATGTACCACCTTCGACAGATCAAGCTGCCGATTTGCCGCCGCCGCGACTCAAGGCCAATCCGTGGGCGAACCGGCAATGGATGGAAATTCGCATCGGATTCTCGCCTGCGGCCGATTTTCTTGCTCTGGTCGTTCCATCTCGCGCTAGAGTACCGACCTGCGCGTGTGCGCGAATCAGTGTGAAGCGAGT
>JAGRJL010000658.1:0-273 GCA_020442775.1 Lysobacterales bacterium
GGACCAGAAAATCCAGATAGCCGCCGAGGGTGGTCCACTCGATCGGGTAACGGAGGTCGCCCTGACGCGCCGCGGCGGTGGTTCGCATGGCATCGTTGAGCGGTCCCATCGACCAGCCTTCGCCGAAGATCTGCAGGGTGACGCCCTGTTTGGTATCGCTCATGCCGCGTCCGTCGACGACCAGCGGCTGGTTGGCCCAGCTGAGCATGTTGATGAAGCCCGGCGCCACCGCCAATCCGGCTGCATCCACTTCCTGATCGGCAGTCGCGGGGC
>JAGRJL010000658.1:365-2633 GCA_020442775.1 Lysobacterales bacterium
ATGATCAGCGCAAAATCTGGTGCGGACGGGTTTGTTGGGGTGTCTGGTTCACAGCCGCCAACGGCCAGCGCCATCAGCAGCAAGGCAATCCGATTTGCTCCGTCCATGGCGCTTCCCCAAGCCGGCCCGGCCCCATCGTACCCGCACTGGAGCGATGGTCGGGGTCAGAATCGGTGAAGATTGGCGTCGGTTGACGTGGGTGCCGGAGGCGGCACAAACGGGGTGTTGGAGATGACAGCCGGGCGCCGAGCGTCCGCGACGGGCGGCGCCTGAAAGCGAAGGCGGACCGACCAGTCCGCCTTCGCCATCAACCAATCAGGGCGCGTCGGTTGCCGCGGCCTTGCTGCCGATGTGGCGATCAAAAAACGCCAGCAGCTGGGTGTAGTACTCACGCTCATGCGCCGGGTCGAAGAAGCCATGGCCTTCGTCGCCATAGATCAGGCTCTGTACCGGCACCCCGGCCTTCTTCAGCGCCTTTTCCATTGCCTCGGTGTGCTCGACCGGCGCGCGCTGGTCTTCGCCACCGGCAGCCAGGAATACCGGCGCCTTGATCTGCCCGGCGAGATTGACCGGGGAGACTGCCGCCAGGCCTTCGCTGCCCACCGCCTCGTCGAGATAGGAGCGCCCGGAACGGCTGGTCTGAATGTCGCCGCGCTTGTGCATCATCTCCAGGTCGTAGATGCCCACATAGCCAGCTGCGCAGCGGTACAGGTCGGGCTCCTTGGCCACTCCCATCAGGGACGCGTAGGCGCCGTAGCTGGCGCCATAGATGCAGATCCGACCGGCATCGGCGTAGCCCTGTTCGATCGCCCAGCGGGTGGCATCGGTGAGGTCGTCCTGCATGGACTTGCCCCACTCCTGGGCGCCGAGATTGCGATGCCGGCGACCATAGCCACCCGAGCCGCGGAAGTTGATCTGCAGCACCGCGTAGCCCTGCGCCGCCAGAAGCTGGGTGTCGCCGTCGTAGCGCCACTCATCCTGCTCGCCGAAGGGGCCGCCATGCGGATAGACCACCATTGGCAGCTTGTCGGGCTCGGCGACGCCGGGCGGCAGGGTCAGGTAGCCGTGCAGGGCCAATCCGTCGCGAGCCTCCAGCTGAACCGGCCGAACCTCGCCGGTGCGCTGCGGATCGATCCAGTTCGCCCGAGAGAACACCAGATCGGCGGACTTGGCCTCGCGGTTGAACAGATAATAGTCACCAGGGCTGCGGTCAGACGAGACCGACACGATCACTTCATTGCCGTCGGCGGTGGCCGAGTTGATCGCCACTCGACTGCCCTTGAAGCTGGCTGCCATTGAGCGAAAAACGATGGCGTCGGGGCTGCTCTTGTCGAAAAAGCGCATCACCGGCTTGCCTTCCATGTAGGTGGCACCGATCACCGCGCGCCCGGACATGCTGCGCAGGATCTGCACCGGATCGGCGTAGTCGGAGGTCAGCACCGCAGTCTGTTCCTTGCTCGCGACATCGAAGGCGTAGATGGTGTCGGCACCACCCTTGGTGTCCTCGACCTGTAGATAGGCGGTGGCGCCGTCCTCGGAAAAACCCAGGGGCACCATGATGGTGTTGCTTTGTGCCTCGTTGTTGAGCAGTTCCCAGTCGGCGTCCGCGCTGTCGCGATAGAAGGTCTGACGACGATTGTCCGCCTCCGAACCAATCGCCAGACGGACCACGCCCTGCTGGTCGGTCACATAGTAGGCATTCGGCACCGGCGCCTGAGCCACTTCCTTGCGCTGGCCGCTGCGGATGTCCATCTCGTCGACCCGCGCGTAGGGCTCGGTGCGGTCGGTCCACGGCACCACCCGGATCAGGACCTTGTCCGGATTGCTGGGCAAGCGGTCGAGCAGGAAGCCCGATGCACGTTCCTTCTTGCCGCGATTGATTCTCGAGTGGGCCCGCTCACCCTCACCGCGAAAACCGAACAGCAGCTGCTGGTTGCCGCCGTCAGCGTCGGTGGCGAGAATCTCGCCGGTGCTGTAGGCGGTGTCCAGGCGCCCGAATTTCTGGCCCACGCTGAACAGGATGCGGTCGTTGGTGGCCCACATGAAGTCGACGATGAAGACCTTGGCGCCCGGATTCACATAGCCCGTAGTCTGCCCATCGGCGCGGTTGACGATGTTGAGGATGCTGCGATCTTCGAACGGCACCACGATCGCGTAGTGGGTGCCGTCGGGAGAGATCTTCAGCGACTGGGCCTTGTCCAGGCGCAGAAAATCATCGAGGGAATGGGGTTCAACCGCCAGGGCCAGGGTGGCCGGCAGCAGCCAAAG
>JAGRJL010000056.1:0-30482 GCA_020442775.1 Lysobacterales bacterium
TCGCCATGAAGCTCGTTGTTCGACTGTTGCTCGGAATCTCGCTGTTGCTCATCGCGGTGGCGGGCATCGTCTGGTATCTGTTTGATGCAGAGCAGATTCGTCCTCAGCTGGAGGAGCAGCTGACTGCCGCGCTTGGGCGCCCGGTCGCGATCGGCCAGCTGGAGCTGGCGCTCAGCGAGGGCCAGCTGGTGGCTCGGCAGATTGAAGTAGGCGATGACCCGGGCTTCAGTGCGCAGTCGTTCATCCAGGCCGCTGAGCTGGAGCTATCCGTCAGCTGGCTGCCGTTGCTCAAGGATCGGCGCTTGCAGCTGCGTTCGCTGCGGCTACTGCAGCCGCAGGTGGCGCTGCGCCAAAACGCCCGGGGGCAGTGGAATTTTTCGTCGCTGGGTGTCGCCGCGTCAGCTGACTCGCCGACAGAGGATTCGGCTGCGGCGCCGGCGTTGAGCGTGGACCAACTGCGGATCGAGCAAGGACAAGTGCAACTGGTGCTGGAAGATGGCCGTGAGCGAATCTACAGCGCGGTCAACCTGAGCGCCGACCGCTTGTCGATGAGCGAGTCCTTCCCGTTCACGCTGCGTGCTCAGGCCCCGGACGGCGGTTCGATGTCAGTGGAGGGGCAGTTTGGCCCCTGGCGAACCGGTGCGGCGATGCAGACGCCGATGCGCGCGGAAGTGAATCTGACCGATCTGGATCTGGCCGGCAGCGGTTTGGTCGGTGCCAGCGCTGACGTGGCAGGTCAGATCAGCTTCAACGGCAGCTTCGAGCTCAGCGATGCGCTGATTCAGATGCGCGGCAAGATCCACGCGACTGAGCTGCAGCTGGCTGCGGGTTCCGATCCACTCGCGGTACCGTTGATTGTCGATTACCAGGCCAGCTACGAGCTCTCGCGGCGGCGCGGTGAGCTGAAAAGCGGCACTTTGGGGACCGGCGGGAACGGGCTGGAGGTCCGCGGCGAGTTCGTCCAGACCCCGAAGGGCCTGTTTCTGGACCTGAGAGCGGGGGCGCAATCGCTGGCTGTGGATGAGGTACAGGCGCTGCTTCCGGCCTTTGCGATCCGGCTCCCCGAGGATGCCCGCCTGGAAGGCGGTACCTTGGGGGCACAAATGCAGATCAAGGGCACTCTCGACAGCCTCGAAGTAGCCGGGCCGGTGGAGCTGCAGGACACCCGAATGGTGGGCTTCAGCCTCGGTGACCAGCTCAGCGTGGCGCTGTCGCTGGCCGGCGTCAGGGCGCCGGGGGAAACCCGAATTGCGCAGGCCAACCTGGTGCTGCGCAGCAGTCCCAGCGGCATGCGCATCGGTGATCTGAGTGCGAGCGTGGTTGATCTGGGCCAGATCAGCGGTGAGGGCAGGGTGGCGGCTGATGGCGCGCTCGACTTTCAGCTAAAGCTGGTGCTGGATCAGCAGGTCGCCCAATCGGGCGGCGCCCTTGGAGGCGCAGGCTCGAGGATCCTCGGCTTCGCCTCGACCAGCGGTGTAGGCATCAAGGTGGACGGCAATCTGGACGATCCACACTTCGCGCCTGACCAGTCAACCGTGGCTAATGCGCTGGTGTCGGGACTGCTGGGATCACGGCGGGAATCGGCGGACCAGCAAGAGGAGAAGCAACCGGAGGACGTCGTGGGATCGCTGTTTCAGGGCTTGTCGGGTCGCAAGAAGAAGGATTGAGCCAATTCGTCGCGATCCGGCCGGATCAACTGAAACCATCAGATTAGGTTGAAATTCCTCCCACAAGTTTCTGATTCATAAGAGGTTAACAATCTCGACAAGCTCGCGCACCAGCAACGTCGCGTCGCGGCTGCAGCTACTTACCCTGGCGATGCATTGGGACTGACTTAATTGGCTGCTATTCTCGTCCGCTTGATCAAGCTGCCGAGACACCCGATGCGCCGTTTTGTTGCCCTTTTTGCGCTGGCCCTGCTGCCTCAGTTGAGCGCCGCGCAATCTGTGTTCATCAATGAAATCCACTACGACAACACCGGGGGTGATGTCGGCGAATTCTTCGAGATTGCCGGACCTCCGGGACAGGATCTGACCGGCTGGACCGTGGTGCTCTACAACGGCAATGGCGGCGCACCGTACGGGAGCACCGTCAACCTGGCCGGAACACTGCCGACCAGTTGCGTCGGGCTGGGTGTACAGGCGACTACGTTCCCTGCAAATGGACTGCAGAACGGCGCACCAGATGGACTTGCGCTGATCGACGACATGGGGATGGTGGTTCAGTTCCTGAGCTACGAGGGGAGTTTCACCGCTGTCGGCGGGCCCGCTGACGGGATGATGAGTATTGACATTGGGGTTCTGGAACCCGGCGGCGATCCGATAGGCAACTCCTTGCAGTTGACTGGCACCGGTAATGCCTATGGTGATTTCACCTGGACTGGCCCCGTCGCAGAGACCCCAAATGCGTGCAACAGCGGCCAGATGGGATTGCCACCGCCGCCGCCCTTCATCAACGAGATCCACTACGACAATACTGGTGGTGACGTCGGAGAATTCTTCGAGATCGCCGGACTGCCGGGGACCGACCTGACCGGTTGGACGGTTGTGCTTTACAACGGCAATGGCGGCGCACCTTACGGAAGCACCGTCAATCTTGCTGGAACGCTGCCAACCAGCTGTCCAGGCCTCGGTGTTCAGGTCACCAGCTTCCCGGCCAATGGTCTGCAGAATGGGGCGCCAGACGGGCTGGCGTTGATCGACGACATGGGGATGGTCGTTCAATTCCTCAGCTACGAAGGCAGTTTTACTGCCGTCGGTGGACCCGCAGACGGATTGATGAGCACCGATATTGGCGTCTTGGAGCCCGGCGGCGACCCAATCGGCAACTCGTTGCAATTGACCGGCACCGGAAGCGCATATGCCGATTTCACCTGGACCGGGCCGATTCCGGAAACGCCTGGCGCCTGCAACACCGGCCAAATGGGTGGCGCCGGCGGCGGCGTGACCCTGAACATCGACGACGTCAGCATGGCCGAGGGCAATGCCGGCGGCACCACGTTCAACTTTACGGTGAGCTTGACCGCGCCAGCTGCCGGAGACGTCAGCTTCGATTTCGCCACCATGGATGGAAGCGCCGCGGGCCTGGGCGTCGACTACACATCTTCCAGCGGTGTTGGACAAGTCATCACCATGGGCAGCACCAGCGTGATGATTCCGATCAACGTGATCGGCGACACGACGGTGGAGCCGGACGAAAACTTCTTCGTCAATATCACCAACGTGGTGGGTGCCACCGCCGGCGACGTGCAGGGCGAGGGCACCATTCTCAACGACGACTTCGTGATCACCCCGATCCACGACATCCAGGGCAACGGCGCTGTTTCACCGCTGAACGGCAACATGGTGGTGACTCGCGGCATCGTGACCGGACTGAAGAGCAACGGCTTCTTCATCCAGGAGCCGGATGCCAGCATCGACGCCGATCCGCTCACTTCCGAAGGCATCTTCGTGTTCACCCCGGGTGGCGCGATGGTCGCGGTGGGCGACGACGTGCAGGTGCAGGGCACCGTCACCGAGTTCACCCCGGGATCCGATCCCTTCCAGCCGCCGCTGACCGAGCTGGGCTTCGCCACCACTCTGGTGCTGTCCAGCGGCAATCCGCTGCCGATGCCGATAGCGCTGACCACCACCTTCCCCGACCCGGCCGGCACCTTTGACCAGTTGGAGCGCCTCGAGGGCATGCGGGTCTCGGTGGCTTCGATGACCGTCAACTCCGGCACCGAAGGCTTCGTCAACGAGACCAATGCGACCGGCGGCAACAACGGCGTGTTCTTTGGTGTGGTGACCGGCGTCGCACGATCGATTCGTGAGGCCGGGATTGAGCCGCCCGATCCGGCGCCGGCGGGCACCATCCCGCCGATTCCGCGCTGGGACGGCAACCCGGAGCTGCTGCGGGTCGACAGCGACGGCCTGGTCGGTCAGCCGCAGCTGACCGTGACCATCGGTCAGACCGTCAGCAACCTGGTGGGTCCGCTGGATTACGGTTTCCGCCGCTACACCCTACTGCCCGATCCTGGCAGCACGGCGGCGATTGCCGGACCGAATACGTCCATTCCGGTGAGCGCCCCGCTGCCCACCGAGTTCACCGTGGCGTCCTTCAACGTGCAGCGTCTGTTCGATGACATCGACGACCCTATGACCAGCGAGCCGGTGCTGACCTCGGTTGCCTACGCCAATCGACTGAGCAAGGCCTCCATCGCCATTCGCAATGAGCTGCAGATGCCGGACATCATCGGCTTCGAGGAGGTGGAGAACCTCGGCGTGCTGCAGGATCTGTCCACCCAGATCAGCACCGACGCGGCAGCTGCGACGCAGCCTGATCCGATGTACGCCGCCTATCTGGTCGAGGGCAATGACTTCGGCGGCATCGACGTCGGCTTCCTGGTCAAGACCGCGATGGTCGCCACTGCCCAGCCCAGGGTTACGGTGAACGCGGTGGTGCAGGAGCTGGCTGGTTCGTTGTTCACCAACCCCGACATGTCGACGGTACTGCTCAATGACCGTCCGCCGCTGCGTCTGGACGCGGTGATCAACAACGACACCGGACAAAGTTATCCGGTGACCGTGATCGTCAATCACCTGCGCTCGCTGAGCAATGCGACCAGCACCGATCCCGAGCCCGGCGGCTGGACCAACGAGGGTGAGCGGGTGCGCGCCAAGCGTCAGGCCCAGGCGGTGGATCTGGCCAACCTGATCCAGACCCGGCAGACCAATAACCCCAACGAGAACATCGTGGTGGTGGGCGACTTCAACGCCTTCGAGTTCAACGATGGCCTGGGTGACTCGATGAACACCATCGCCGGTACTCCGACCCCGGATGACCAGACCGCGGTGCTGGGTGACGGTGCCGACCTGGTCAATCCGGATCTGGACAACCTGTTCGACACGGCGCCGGCTGACGAGCGTTATTCCTTCACCTTCGGTGGTGTCGGCCAGTCGCTGGATCATGCGTTGGTCAATGCCGGGCTGATTGCCAGCAGCAGTGCGCCGCGGATCGAGCATGCGCGCTTCAATGCCGGCTTCCCGGAAACCGATCGTGATGATCCGATGACCGCGCGGCGCCTGTCCGATCATGATCCGCTAGTGGTCTACATCAGTCCCAATGGCTTCCAGCCGATAGACCTGTCGATCACCAAGGTGGCCAACGATGATCCGGTGGTGGCTGGCGCGCAGACCAGCTACACGATCACCGTGGCCAATGCCGGCCCGCAGCCGGCCTTGAATGCCGCCTGGACCGATACTCTGCCGGCCGGGACGACCTTCGTGTCGCTCAACGCCGTCGCAGGCTGGACCTGCACCACCCCGGCCGTGGGAGCGGGCGGGATGGTCGATTGCAGCAATCCCAGCTTCGGCATCGGCAGCGACGTCTTCACCCTGACGGTGCTGGTCGACTCGAGCATCGCTGCGGGCAGCATGATCAGCAACAACGTCACCGCCAGCACCGCTTCACCAGATTCCAATCCGATGAACAACAGCGACACCGCGACCTTCACGGTGAGTGTGGAATCGGATATCTCGATCACCCTGACCGATACGCCGGACCCAGTAACCGCGGGCACCAACATGAGCTACACCGCGACGGTCACCAACGGCGGCTTGTCTGACGCTACCGATGTGGGCTTCAGCCTGCCGCTGGCTGCAGGCACCAGCTTCGTTTCGGTCACCCCCAGCGCGGGCGGAGTGTGCAACGCGGCTTCTCCGGTGGTCTGCACCTGGGCCGGCATCACTGCGCCAGCCGGTTCGCACAGCGCCACCATCGTGGTTCTGGTGGATCCGGCCACCGTCGGCGTGATCAGCGCCACCGCGACCGCCAGTTCGGTTTCCACCGACCCGAATGCGGCCAACGACACGGCAACCGCGATGACTGCGGTGGGTACCGCTGCCGACCTGTCGCTGGTGAAGACGGTCACTGCGCCCAGCCCGTTGCTGCTCGGTGACAACATCACCTACACCCTGGCCGCGGCCAACGCGGGCCCCTCCGATGCCACCGATGCGGTGGTGTTCGATAACCTGCCGGCCAACCTGACCTATGTCTCCAACACCTGCGGCGCGAGCTTTGCGGCGCCGACGGTGACCTGGAACATCGGCTCCCTGGTGGCCGGTGGCAGCGCCAGCTGCGACATCGTGGCGACCGTGACCGATGTGGGTGCGATCGACAACAGCGCCACCATCTCCAGCAGCGCGGCGGACTCCACCCCCAACAACAACACCGGTACGGTGTCGTTGATTGGCGCCTTCCTGGCTGATTTGTCGATCAGCATCAGCAGCAGCGCGCCGAGCAACCTCGGTGTGGGTCAGCAGTACAGCTATGTGGTGACGGGCACCAACGCCGGTCCTACGCTGGCCGACAACGTGGTCTTCACCCTGGTCCTGTCCGGCAAGATCAGCTTCGTCTCCAGCGACTGCGGCGCGGTGCTGGCTGGCGACACCCTGACCTGGTCGGTGGCCACTCTGGCGGCCGGTGCATCGACCTCCTGCACCATCAACGTGGCGGTGGTGGCGCCAGGCGACATCATCGTCGATGGCACTATCGCCTCGACCACCCCGGATCCGAATCTGGTCAACAACAGCACCCAGATCGTGGTCGGTTTCATCGCTGTTGCGGTGCCAGCGCTGGGTCAGTTCGGATTGCTGCTGACCCTGTTGCTGCTGGCCGGCGCAGGGGTGGTGGTGATTCGCCGCCAGGGCTGAGCCATTCGCTGCCGGCACTTTCGGGTGCCGGCAGCATCTGCTTCGCCCTGCTCGACGGCAAGTTCAATCCATGAGCGCTGCTGATCATTGAGCAGGGCCTTGCGCTGCATACCTTTGCCGCTCGCTGCGCCTTGGGCATGCCCCGAGCGGGGTCGGTCGGCGTGCCTTCCTTGTGGACGGTCTGACGGCGTCGGAGCTCACCTTCGATTCATGCACCCGGTGATGTCGTTTTTCCCCTGTCCCCGCGTATTCCTCAAGTGGGCAAAGGGAGATGGCGATGGACCTTTCGCGGTGGATGGCACGGGGGGTGTTGCTCTGCTGGTTGCCTGCGAGCAGCCCGATTCTGGCCGCTGACCTGATCTTTGCCGATGCCTTTGATCCCCAATGTGGGGTCGTGAGCTTCGGCGAGGATTTTCCCGACAACGGGCCGAACTGGCCCAGCCCGTGGACGGTGCTGGCCAACAGCGCCGCAGTCGCTGACGTTGTGAACCAGAGTGGTCGAATGCGGCCCGTGGTCAGCGGCTATTCGCTGGGTCGAGTCTTTGCCGACGTGCCCACCCGCGATGTGGAAGTGCGTTTTCTGATGGTGCTGGAGGATGCCAACACCCAGGGCGTGGGCTTTTATGTGCGGCAGAACGGCGGCCATCTGAATCACACCTTTCCCGCCGGCCAGGGTTACGCAGTCTTTGTGGAAGGCAGCTTTCGCGGGATGCCCGGGGTCGGAATCTGGCGCGAGGAAGGAGGCAACGAGATCCAGATCGCCCATTCCGGCGGCAGTGCCCCCGCGCCGGCATCCGGCGTTCCACTGCGGGTTCGATTCAGGGTTCACCAACTCGATGCCAGCAGCAGTTTTCTCCAGGCCAAGATCTGGCTCGCTTCCGGCACCGAGCCGGTGTCATGGCAGGTCAGCACGACCAACAGTCAGGTTGGTCTGCAAGGGGTAAGTGGCGGGATCGCGGTGGATTCCTGGAGTTCGGTCACCAGCGGCGCGGTCAGCGTGCACACACTGATCGACGAGATCGAAGTCGAGCCGCTGTGCAATCCGCTGCGCGCCGCTGGCGTTCCGCAGGTGATCACCGAGGATCTGCAGTTCGCCGAGGGGCCGGTGTGGCGGGGCGACCACCTGCTGTTCACCGGGACCGAAGCAAACAGGATCCTGCGGCTGGACCTGCCGGCGGCCATTGGCAATTTCCGCATGCCTGGCAATTGAAGGCGGAACTCTGATCGCTTGCATGCCTGGTTTTCGTCCGGGAGTCACCGTTGCCGTCACAGTCAGGGCCGCATCGACCCCTGTCAAAGAATGTCAGACTGAATTGGAGATGCGCTGCAGGCGTCTTAATCTGCCCCTCGAAAGGTTGGACCTGGCCGCCTGACGATCGCATTTCCTTCACGAGACCACGAAATGCTCAGTACGCTGCAACGGACCCAAGCGACACAGCTGCTCGACAAATATCTGGGACGATACGAAAACAGTCTGTTCATCTCCCTGGGGGAGTTGGATGGACGTGCGCTGGTCTTTGTTTCCCGGCTCGGTGAGCAGAAGCAGCACGGCATCTCCGCCCTCAGCAGTTCATCTCTGGCCCTGGCGGAGACCTTCGTCAAGGAGACCCTGGGTGGTCAGGCCCAATACGGGCTGGTCAACAGCGAATCGGGAAATCTGGTGACCGTAAGGGTGCCCAAGCCGGATCGCGGCTATGTGCTGTCGCTGGGAACCGATCGACAGGCCTCTCCGGCAATTGCGCTGCGCGCGGCGCTGGATGCCGCCAGCGAAGTCAGCGCGCTGCTGCCCTGAGCGAGGGCGAGAACCGGGAAAGCAATGATGCCTAGGAGTTCGTTAAGTCTGCTGCGCGATATGGATGGCTATCTGGCCTCCGCGCTGGTTGATGCCGGTAGCGGACGACTGGTGGCGGGCGACGGGAGCGGTATTGATCTGGAGGTGGCGGCCGCCGGCAACACGGATGTGATCCGGGCCAAGCGCCGAACCGCTGATGCGCTTCGAATTGACGACACCATAGAGGACATTCTGATCAACCTGACCCATCAGTACCACCTGATTCGGCCGCTCGAATCAAACCAGAGGTACTTCCTGTACATCGTGCTGGACCGCGCCAGGGCCAATCTCGCGATGGCGCGACACGAACTACGCAACTTCGAAAAATCGATCAGTTTCAACTGATCAGCAGCGATCGCTGTCGGTATCGACAAGGCGCTGTTCAACAGACGGAAGCTCTATGGGCACGGATATACGCATTGCAGGATTGTCAATCGAGATGACTCGGCGGGTGGATCTGGCGGTCGCGACCCTGGCCGCCTATCGGGTTTCGGCCAAGGCGCTCCCCTGGCAAGGCTCCGGTTGCGATCTGGTGGTGGTTGACATCAATGATGCCTACGGGATGCACGTGGCCGAAGTGGCCGCGCGGCGTCAAGTGAAGACGCTGGCGCTGGGATGCGACAAGCCACCCTTCATCGGCCGGATCGTCTGCCTTCCCGGCAGTCCGCCGACGGCTCTGATTGCCAATGCCATCGTGCGCTTGATCGGCCTCAAGAGCGACCCGGCGCCCCCAGCGGCACCGACACCAGCAGCGCGGCCCGCTCGCGGCCCGGCAGCTGAAACGTCGGCACAGACACCACCGACACCAATCGGCGCTCCGCGACAGGCTCCGGCTGCAGCCACGCCTGCTGCTGTAGAGGCAGCAAGAACGACGGCGCCGCGCAGGGTGCCGGTAGGGAAATTTGCCTGGTCCGAGCTGAGTGGCGAGCTGGCCAACTGCGATGTCCGCGCCACCTTGGGATCGCGCGAGGTCTATCTGCGCCGCAAGGCTGCAAGAGTGTGCGCCAGTTCCCTGAGTGACCTGCTGTTCGCGCACGATCATCTGACCGACGAGCACTGGACCCTGCACAAGCTCAAGAGTCTGCCCGAAGGTGCTGGGGAGTTGTCCAGGAGCCTGGACGTCTTTCTGCTGCAGGCGGCGCTTCAGCAGCACGAGAAGGTCCCGTCAGTCGGCGAGCAACGCTTCACGCTGGATCACTGGCCCGATCTGGCCGGTGCCAGCGAATCCATAGACTCGCTGCGGGTCGCCGGCGCGCTCTCGCGACAGGCGCACTCGGTCCGCTCGGCGGCCGAGTTGCTGGCGCTGGATGAGTCAGTGGTCAATGCGCATTTCTGGGCATTCAAATCCGGTGGTCTGCTCAATGTTGCCGGGGTCACCCAGCCCGTGGCGCGGGCCAAGCCGAGTAGCTCGCGAGTCCAGCCTGGCTTTTTCGCGCGACTGGCAGCGCACTTCGGGCTCTCACGATGAGCTCGCTGCAGCAACCTTCAGGGAGATCAGCTTACGTGGGCGCACCGAGCAACCCAGAGCAAGCGGTGAAACTCGTCTTTGCGGGTCCGGTCGCGGCCGGCAAGAGCACAGCCATTCGCTCGATTACCGATGGAGAACCGATCAGCACCGATGTGCCGGTCAGCGACGGTGTGATTGAAGGCAAGGAAACCACGACGGTGGCCCTGGATTATTCGGTGGTCAAGCTCGGCCAGGGTACCGAACTGCTGGTCTATGGATTGCCGGGACAGGATCACTTCGCCTTCATGCGGCCTATCGTGTTGAATGGCGCCTTTGGTGTGATCGTGTTGCTGGATGGACGGGACCCGGCCTTGCTCGAGCACTGTCGCAGCTGGATTCAGGTGGTCACCGAGAACGCACCAAACGCGGCGATGATTGTCGGTATCACCCACACGGATCTGGTGCATTCATTCTCGCTGGAAAGCCTGCGCGAAGTGGCCCGAGGCGGCCATGCGCCGATCCCAATCTTCACTTTTGACGCACGCAAACGGGAAGAGGCGCTCCAGGTGGTTCGGGCGTTGATCCTGTGTGCGACCTGATCCAACGGCGTACATCTTCGGGCTCCCGGGGGGGACATGGGCATTCGACAGATCGTCTATTGCAGCCAGGCAAGTCTGGATTTCAATCATCTTCGGCTGATTGCGTTGCTCAACTGCGCACGCGAAAACAATCGCAGAAACGAGATCACCGGGATCCTGCTGCATGCCCCGGGCAGGTTCGTTCAGTGCATCGAAGGGGAGTCCGAGGCCATAAGTCAGCTCTATCAGCAGATCGGGCAGGACGACCGGCACCGGGATCTGTGCGTGCTGCAGGACCTGATTCTGCCGCGGCGCTTCTTTGCTTCCTGGAGCATGGGCTGCGGCGAGATCTCCAGGTCGCAGTACCTGGAACTGGAAACCGCCAAGTGGGAGCAGCTGGTGGCCGTCAGGCACGGAGATCAGTGGATCAGCCCCGGTTTTGTCCTGATGCAGGCGATCTGGGCTCGCTTGCAATCGCGTCCGCAGATCCCCTTGGCGAGCTGAGCGGTGGGCCGTTCATGGCGCCGGCAGCGGTAGCTGGCTGGAAAAGCTGAGGTCGGGGTCAGCAAGGGCCTCGAGCATCCAGTGATCCAGTGCCGAAATCGGCGGCCGCTTGCTCGCCGGCAGGGTCTGTGTGGCCGCGCCGGATTGAACGATCTCTTCCTCCAGCCACCGTCGCCACCACGGTGACAGCGTCAGCGGCTGACGCTCGGCGGATTCGGCCTTGAGCGCAAGCAGCTGCTCGATCTGGCATAGCGCTTCGCTGTCGAGGTTCAGCCCTGCCAACAGATCAGTCAGCGCGGTGGGCGGCTGGGTGGCATGCTGCCTGATCCAGCGACAGGCGAGCAGGGGCCTGAGGGCATAGAACAACTTCTTGATTTTCGGATGGTCCGAGTGCAGATGCTCGGTGTAGGTACGCCTGCCCATGCTCAGATAGTGATTTAGTGCCTGCCTGGGTTGGAACCACTCGTTCAGCCCCTCGCGCATGCGCATCGCCAATGATCCGACTTCCCGGTAAACCATCGGCGAGCCCAGCCACTCATTGAGTGCCATGTTGCCTTTGGCGTACAGCCGCAGAGTCTTGCGCAACTCCCAGCCGGCCAGGTCCAGATCATCCGGCAGCATGGCCTCGTGGGTATCGCGCGGTTCGCCCACGCGCAGGTACCAGGACAGCGGCTTGAGGTAGATGAAGCGCACGTCATAGTCGCTGTCGGGGGATGCGAATCCCCAGGCCCGGCTGCCGGATTCGGCGGCAAACAGGATCTTGAGCCGGTGGCGCTGCTCGCAGTCGCTCAGCGCCTGTGCGATGGCGTCGTCTATGGACATCGTTCCTCCCAGGCGGCGGTGAGCTCATGGAGCAAGGACTCGCAAAGGTCTATCGGTGCTTCTGCCGGCAGGGCAGTCGACAGCAGCTGGGCTCGGCACTGTACGACCAGCTCCTCTGCCTGGCCACGCAACTCGTCGTAACTGTAGTGGCCCTGGCGGACCGCCAGCAGATACTCGCGCTGCGCTCCCTCCACCCGAATCAGAGGCTCGCCATCGATGGTCATTCGCTGCGCGGACAGCAGCAATCGCAGCGTATGCATCAGATTCTTGGCGTCGTAGTCCAGCTCGCCGGCTTCCTGCTGACGCCAGCGCTCCTCATTGCGCTCTCGTCGCCAGGTCCAGTAGTTCTGATGATCCTGCCTGGCCCGCTCATAGCCCTGGCGATTGAACAGCAGCAGACCGACAAAGCGGGGGCGCTCCTGATCGATGGGGATGGATTCGCAAACCAGCTGTCCCGCCCTGAACACGCCACGGGCATCGTTGCCATAGAAATACAGCCGGTAGAGTTCGTGCGAATGCTCGACCCTCGCCGCGTGATGCTGATCCAGGGCGATCTGACTTTGCCCAAGCGACAACGGTCGACAGGGAGGGCCTTGGTCTTCCGCTCTGGAAGTGGGCAGAAAGTAGCAGTGATCCTCGGGCACCGGCGCCGCTTCCGGTTGGGCCTGATTGATCCACTTGTTCTGTCCGCGGGCCTTCTTGATCTGGCCCTGGGCGTATCCGATCAGCGACTCCACGCTACGTCGGCAGATCATCGACCCGCGCCGCGCGGTCAGCACCGACCAAAGCGGTGACTGATATCGAATGCAGTCCGGGGGCGTGTACAGCAGTTCGATCATGTTGGGGTTGCCCACGCTAAGCAATTCCAGGAATCGCCGCAGGCTGTAATAGACCTGGTTGTGGCGCTCATCGTGAATCTGCGCGGGCGCGGGTTCCAGCGCAAGGTAGCGGGATCCGGGCAGGGCATAGACCCCGCGCAGATCGACGTCGCTGTCCTGATGGGAAAGTCCGTAGGCGCGCGATCCGGCGATGCACTCAACCAGCAAATTGCTTGAGCGATGGTCGAGCATCGCCGGCAGCGAGGGATCGTTCACTTCGGATTCCCCAAAAGAACCTCGACCAAAGTCTAGCCCCTGGCTGACGATCAAGCGCGTATGGTTTACGCTGCACCGCATCAATCCACGGGAGGAACGCAGATGGCTAATCGAGATGTCGTGATTCTGGGTGCCGCGCGATCGGCGATCGGCAGCTTTGGCGGAGGTCTCTCCGACATTGAGCCGCATGAGCTTGCCGGTTCGGTGATGAAGGAAGCGGTCGCGCGTTCTGGCGTTGATCCGCAGGCGATCAACTACGTCACTGTCGGCAACTGTGTCCCCACCGGCCCACGATATGCCTACGTTGCCCGAGTGGCTGCGATTCAGGCCGGGTTGCCGATGGAATCGGTGGCGATGGCGGTCAATCGGCTCTGCTCGTCGGGACTGCAGGGCATCGTGACCACCGCGCAGAACATCCTGCTGGGTGACTGCGATTACGGCATTGGCGGCGGGGTGGAGGTGATGTCGCGGGGCGGCTACATGTCCACAGCGATGCGCACCGGCGCGCGAATGGGCGAGACCAGGATGATCGACATGATGGTCGACGCCTTGACCGACCCCTTCGGCGTGGGTCACATGGGCATCACCGCCGAGAATCTGGTTGAGAAATGGGGAATCAGTCGCGAAGAGCAGGACGCGCTGGCCGCCGAATCGCATCGGCGCGCCGCGGCGGCAATTGCTGACGGTCGCTTTGTGGAGCAGATCGTCCCGATCGTCAAACAGACCCGAAAGGGCGAAGTGACCATCGACACCGATGAGCATGTCCGTCCGGACACCACCGCCGAGGGGCTGGCGAAGATGCGCCCGGCCTTCAAGAAAGATGGCACGGTCACCGCCGGCAACGCCTCGGGGATCAACGACGGTGCCGCTTTCCTGGTGCTGGGCGATGCCGCCAATGCGGCCTCGGCAGGCTATCAGCCGCTGGCGCGGCTGGTGTCCTACGCGGTGGCTGGGGTGCCCAACGAGATCATGGGCGAGGGCCCGATCCCGGCCAGCAAGCTGGCGCTGGCCAAGGCGGGGCTGACCCTGGATCAGATCGATGTGATTGAATCCAATGAGGCTTTCGCCGCTCAGGCGATCGCGGTGTCGCGCGGGCTGGGACTGGATCCGGTCAAGACCAACCCCAACGGCGGTGCGATCGCGCTGGGTCACCCGATCGGCTGCTCCGGGGCCTTTCTGGCGATCAAGGCGATCTATGAACTGCGCCGAACCAATACCCGCTACGCGCTGGTGACCATGTGCATTGGCGGTGGTCAGGGGATTGCGGCGGTGTTCGAGCGGGCCTGAACCGCGGCGCCCGCTGAAAGAAAAAGGGCCCGGGAGTGTGAGCACCCGGGCCCTTGTTTTTCGCGGTGAGCCGGGCGTTTAGCCCAGGATCGCCTTGATGATGTAGAAGAAGACGATCGACAAGGCGGCTCCGGCGGGGACGGTGATCAGCCAGGACAGGAAGATATTGCCGACCACGCCCAGATTGATTGCCGCGATACCGCGGGCGATGCCCACGCCGAGGACCGCGCCGACCAGGGTGTGAGTGGTCGACACCGGCATCCCGGTGCCCGAGGCAACGACTACCGTCGCCGCGGCGGCAAGTTCAGCGGCGAAGCCCCTGGAGGGCGTCAGGTGGGTGATGCCTTCGCCAACGGTGGCCATCACGTGCCGGCCGAAAGTAGCCAGGCCGATGACGATACCGCCGCCACCCAGCAGCAGCATCCAGATCGAGATCCCCGCCTTCTGTTCGACGATCCCGGTTTGCGCCACGCTGATTACCGCGGCGACCGGCCCGATCGCGTTGGCCACATCGTTGGAGCCGTGGGCGAAGGCCATGGTGCAGGCGGTAAGTACCATCAGCACCGCAAATACCCGGTCAACGGTGTGGAAGCGGAATTCGCGATCGGCTGCCGGATCCACCTTGATCCGCGAGATGAACCAGGCGCCGATCAGCGCGACCGCCAGACCAACCACGGCGGAGTAGATCATGTCGTTGGCAAAGCTGAGGTCGAATCCCAGATTCTTGATGCCCTTGGTCAAGGTGACCGCGGTCATCAGAAAACCGGCCATGAACATGTACACCGGCACCCAGCGCTTGGCCTGGGCCAGCGGATCGGGGCGATCGAGGACCAGATACTGCACCGTCTTGAACAGCATGAAGGCGATCAGGCCGGCCACAATTGGCGAGATCACCCAGCTGGAGGCGATGGTGGCCACGCCGCCCCATTGCACTGCACCGGTGCCGATGCCGACCGCACCGAAGCCGACGATGGCGCCGACAATGGAATGGGTGGTGGACACCGGCCAGCCCAGCTTGGAGGCCAGGTTCAGCCACGTGGCTGCAGCCAGCAGCGAGGCGAGCATGCCGAAGATCAGGATTTCCGGTTGCCCGCTGATTGAGGAAACGTCGATGATGCCCTTGCGAATCGTGCTAGTGACGCCACCGCCGGCGAGTACGGCTCCCGCGAACTCGAAAATGGCCGCAACGATCAGCGCATTGCGCAGATTGAGGACCTTTGAGCCGACCGAGGTGGCCATCGCATTGGCCACGTCATTGGCGCCGATACCCCAGGCCATGTAGAGGCCGAATACGGCAGCCAATATCAGATAGATCGTTGCGCCTTCCATGGACTTCAGGTCCTCTCCTGGCAGGTCTAGCGGGCGAGTAAACGTTCGAGCAGGTCACCAGCGCGCGCGCAGCGCTCGGCGATGGCTCCGACCCAATCAATCAACCGATACAGAAACACCGCATCCACCGGATGCAGCTCCTTCTCCATCGCAAACAGCTGTTCGCGCATCACACCCTGGAGGCGGTCATGCTCACGCTCGATATCCATCAGCGTGCCGAGCATTTTTTGCACAATATCGACCTCACGGCCGCGGAAACCGGCCTCGAACAGCTCGTCGAGCTCCTTCACGCTCTGCCGGGTCTGTCCCACCGCTTCCACGGTGCAGCTGATCAGCTGCTGGAAGGTGTCCGACAGCGGCTGCGGCAGCTGAATCCGTCTGCCGAAAATCAATCCGGCGACATCGTTGATCCGGCGCAGGATCTTGTCCTGGCCATCGAGCAGTTCCAGCAGATCCTCGCGCGCGACCGGCATCAGGAAGGTGCTGGGCAGACTCAGTCGCAGCTCACGGCGTAGTTCATTCGCGGCGACGTTGATGCTTTCGATTTCTTCGCGATTTTTGAGCGCCTGATCCCAGTCGGCCTGCTGCGCGGCGTCGCTCATCGACTGCAACGCCAATGCCGCCTTGTTGACCTCATCGATGTGCTTTTCGATCGGCCCTACCGGCGAACGCCCCAGAATCTGCGCGAACATATTTCTCATTGCGAATCTCCGTTCGCGACTCTTTCAGCCGCGAAGCATGCGTAAGTTTTGTTACAGAAAGATGACACTGCGGATGGTTGCTGCACAAAGATCCAACCTGGATGGCAAGGGGGATATCCGAGCTGAAAATCCGGTTGCCTTCAGCACTCAGGCGTGGTTTGAACGCCGACTTCCGGACAGTTTTTCCGGGTCGTCACTACGCCAACCGACGTATCGTCAGTGCTCCCGGCCAGGTCGAAAACGAACGTGGCCTTGCCCGTGGCTACTCGCAAGCGCTGACGATTTCGGTCAACTTGCCTTCGTTCAATGCGCGCAAGCCGGAACGGGCTTCCTCGTTGCTGCAGTCAAACTCTTCCAGAACCGTGATGTACAGGTCTTCAGCGCCGTCGAAGTTGTTGATCCGGGTCATGCTGCGTGCGGCATTGAGCTTGTCTTCCATCTCCACCCGCTGCTTGGCGTCCAGGATTGCCTGGGTGGTGGGAATCACCGGCTTGTCGCCACCACCCGGTGCGAAGATCATCCAGCCGAGTGCGCCCACTGCAATCACCGCCGCCGCCACCATCGCAATCCGCAGCGGCGCCTTGTTGCCGGTGGGCGTGCCGACGGGGATTGCCGGGGCAGGGGCAGCGGCTGCCGGGCCCATCACCTGCGGCTGGGTCACAACCACGGTCGCACCGTCGGTATCCACCGGCCCGGGGCCGCTGGGCTTCATCGGTTCGGCGACCAGGGTCGCTGCGCTGGTATCGCTGGGCTTGCGGTTGACCGGCGCCGCAGGACGCGCGCCGGTGGGCGATGCGCCGCCCATGGCGCCGACCCGACGGGTCGCCGGCTCGGCCGAAGCCGCGGCGCCGGCGCGGAACTTTTTCAGCGCCTCGATCAGTTCGTCGGCATTGGCGAAGCGATCGTTGGGATCCTTGGCCAGCAGCTTGTTGACCAGCGGCTGGAAGCGCGCGTGTTCGGTGGGCAGCGGCGGCACCGGCTCGTAGACGTGTGCATAGCTGACCGCAAAGGTGTCGCGCCCCTCGAAGACCTTGTGCCCGGTGAGCATCTCGAAAAACATCACGCCCATCGCGTACAGATCGGAGCGGGCATCGATGGTCTTGCCCAGACAGCGCTCGGGGCTCATGTAGTGCGGGGTGCCCACCACCGCGCCCACCTGGGTAAAGGAGGAGGTGGTGTCGGCTTCCTTGGCGATGCCGAAATCCACCAGAACGGCCTTGCCGCTCTCGTGGAACATGACATTTTCAGGCTTGATGTCGCGATGAAGGATGCCCTTCTTGTGGGCATGGCCAAGGGCACTGGAGATCTGGATCATGACCTCGACGGCTTCGTCGGGGCTCATCCCTTCCTCGACCTTCTTGGCCAGATCGCCGCCCGGAAGGACCTCCATCGCCATGTAGTAATGCTTGTCGATCACCCCGCAGGCGTAGACCGTGATGACGTTGTCGTGACTGAGGCTGGCGACGGTGTCGCCTTCCTGCTTGAGCGAAGCCAGGAAAGCCATGTCCGGCGCGCTGCCGGGAGAAACGATCTTGATGGCGACTTCGCGCTTGGGCTCGAGCGAGCGGGCCAGATAAACGCGCGACATGCCCCCGCGTCCGAGCTCTTTGGTCAGCTCGAAATTGGGGATCTTGATCGGCGCCTCTTCGCTATCGATGTGATCGGTCTGGTCCATTGACTCGATTGATCTCCGCTCAAATCCGATGGCCGCCGATTCCAGCTGTCGGCGGCAGAGGCGGCACGCAATGTGAACCAGCCCCGCGGCGTGAAGCTTACAACAGCGAGTAGCCTTCAGTCCGGTTCGACGGCCAATCGGCGCAATCGTTCGCGATCGGAAGTGGCTGGGGTCTGCTGGCGCCCCCTGATGCGTAGAATCGCGGGGGCAGCCCACGATGATCGTGGCGAGGAAGAGGTAAAGGGAGCAGGCCTTGGCAAATTCGCCTGACGGCGCCCAGATCGAGCGGAGCATTGAGCAATTCCTGTTGGCTCACCCAGACGGGGCGTTGTGGGTGGGTTTCAGCGGCGGCCGCGACTCCTCTGTCCTGCTTCATGCCCTGTCCAGACTGGCGGCGGCAAGAGCGCGCCAACTGCGCGCGCTGCACATCAACCACGGCATCCACCCGGACGCGCAGCGCTGGTCGCAGCGGGCGATTGCCCAGGCGGAATCCTGGCAGGTTCCGATCGAGGTCCATCGGGTTGCGCTTGCGGGTCGTCCGGAAGTCGGGGAAGAGGCCCGCGCACGCGCGGCGCGACATCAGGTTTTTCGCGAGCGGCTGGGCCCGGATGACTGGATACTGCTGGCCCACCATCGCGATGATCAGGCCGAGACCTTGCTGCAGCGCCTGATCTCGGGCGCCGGCCTGACTGGTCTGGCTGCGATGCGCGAGGCCACCCGGATTGCCGGAGTCCGCATTGGCCGCCCGCTGCTGACGGTACCTGGCTCCCTGATTGCTGAATACGCGCAGCGGCACGGGCTCGAGCCGATCTGTGATCCGGCCAATCAGGATCCGCGACATGAGCGCAGCTGGCTGCGCACCCAGGTGTTGCCGCTGCTGGCGCAGCGCCATCCGCAGATCACGGCGCGGCTGGCCCGGACGGCGGGGTGGATGGCTGAATCTGCGGACTGGATGAGCGCTCAGGCCGAGCTGCGCCGGAGCGAACGGCAAGGGCTCGATCCCACCGTGCTGAATATCGAGGACTGGGGCCGGGAGCCGGAGCCGCTGCGCTTCGAATTGCTGGCTGGGTGGCTCGATAGTCTCGGTCAACCGCGACCGGGGGCGGTCAGCTTTGCCCATATCGAGTCGGATCTGATCGAAGCCCGGGAAGATGCCAATCCGCAGCTGCGCTGGGGCGGCGGGAATCTGCGCCGCTACCGGCGCAGTCTGGTCTGGGTGGCGGACCGAGCGGTGCTGCCCGCTGACTGGCGGGTGTCGTGGCCGATTGACCGGCCGCTATCCTTGCCGAACGGACTGGGCGATTTGCGCGCTCGTGGGATCGCGCCCGATGCGCAACCGGCGCTTCTGGAAGTCAGCGCGAGGGCGGGCGGCGAGCGCTTTCGTCCCGCCGCCAATCGTCCCAATCGACCGCTGCAACATTGTCTGCAGGAGCTGGGCGTGCCGCCCTGGGAGCGTGAGCGGCTGCTGCTGCTGTGGCGTGCAGAAACGCTGGTGGCGGTGCTGGCACTGGACAGCGGCGCGGTGCTGTTGCGCAACGAAGGCGTCGAGGGTTGGGTCTTCAGCGTGGGCGCTTGAAGGCCGCTGAGGGAAGCAAGCTCAGTGGCCGCGCTCAATCGTGAATCGGGCGAGTTGCTCGAGAATCAGTCCTTGCGCACCCAGCGGCGCCAGCGCGGCGATCGCCAGATCCATGTGTTCACGTGCCAGCCGCTGCGATTGTTCCAGACCGATAAGGGCCGGGTAGGTGGGCTTGCCGCGGGCCTGATCGGCGCCCTGGCGCTTGCCCAGCGCCTCGGTGCTGGCAAGCACGTCCAGGAGATCGTCCTGGATCTGGAACGCCAGCCCCAGCTCCAGCCCGTAGGTCTGCAAGGCGTCCCATAGCGGTCCCTCGCTGACTCCCGCGGTAAGCGCGCCCAACTGCACCGAACTGAGGATCAGTGCGCCAGTCTTGTACCGGTGCATCCGCTCCAGTTCAGACAGGCTCAGGGTGCGACCGACCGCCTCCAGATCGAAAGCCTGCCCGCCGGCCATGCCGGCCGGGCCACAGGCCACCGCCAGCGCACGCAGCATTCGCACCCGACACCCGGGAGCCACGCTCTCCAGCGCCGGATGGGCTGCCAGCAGCTCGAATGCCAGCGCCTGCAGCGCATCGCCGGCGAGGATCGCCATGGCTTCACCAAACACCCGGTGACAGGTGGGCTTGCCGCGTCGCAGATCGTCGTCATCCATCGCCGGGAGGTCGTCGTGGACCAGTGAATAGGCGTGGATGATCTCTACCGCGCAGGCGCTGGGGTCGAGTCCCTCCAGCGCGGCGCCGAGAGCCGACCCGGCGGCGTACACCAACAGCGGTCGCATCCGCTTGCCGCCTCCCAGAACCGCATAGCGCATCGCTTCATGCATCCGCTCCGGCGCCAGCGTGGCGGCCGGCAGAGCCTCATCCAGCGCGGCTTCTACGCGCTGTCCGAATGCACTCAGCGGGGAGGGAATTGCTGACTCAGGGGGTTTCGGGGTCAAAGGGCACCGATTTCTGGAAGTCGCTGGACTTCAGCAACATGTCCACCCGAAGCTGCGCTTCATCCAGCGCCTTCTGGCAGCGTCCATGCAGGACCATCCCACGTTCAAACTCGGCGAGGGTGTCTTCCAGGGTGAGGTCACCCTGCTCCAGGCGTGAAACCAGCTTTTCCAACTCATCAAGGGACTTTTCAAAGTCCTTGATATCGGCGCTGGCTGGTGAGGGGGGTTGGCTTTCGCTCATGCGCCAAAGGTAGCGCAAAAGCGTGGGTAGAGGCCAGAGATCGGCGGTCTTGTCGGACCCCTTCAGGATCCCGGGTTGTCAACGGGTGCGGCGTCTGGCTGACCACGCGGCGAACTCCCACTATACTTCCGCGGCTACGCCTCTGACTCCGGCTAACGCCTGCCCTAACGCATGAATCCAAATTTTCTCGATTTCGAGCAACCTATCGCCGAACTGGAAGCGAAGATTTCCGAACTTCGTCACGCCAGTCACGGTCAAGCGATGAATATCGAAGAGGAAATCAACCGGCTCAAGGACAAGTGCAAGGCCAAGACCGAGCAGATCTTCGCCAATCTGTCGCCCTGGCAGATATCGCAGTTGGCGCGCCACCCGCAGCGGCCTCAGACGCTGGACTACATCGAGACCATCTTCAGCGAGTTCCAGGAACTGGCCGGGGATCGTGCCTACGCCGATGATGCCGCCGTGGTCGGCGGACTGGCGCGAATTGAGGGCCGCGCAGTAATGGTAATCGGTCAGCAGAAGGGCCGCGATACCAAGCAGAAGGTCAAGCGCAATTTCGGGATGCCACGGCCGGAAGGCTATCGCAAGGCCAGGCGACTGATGCAGCTTGCCGAGCGTTATCGTCTGCCGCTGCTGACCTTCATCGACACCATGGGCGCCTATCCGGGCATCGGCGCCGAGGAACGGGGACAATCGGAGGCCATCGCCAGCAATCTGGAGTTGCTCAGCCGGCTGCGGGTGCCGGTGATCTGCACCGTGATCGGCGAAGGCGGCTCAGGCGGCGCGCTGGCGATCGGGGTGGGCGACCGTACCCTGATGCTGCAGTACGCGGTGTACTCGGTGATTTCGCCGGAGGGCTGTGCCTCCATCCTGTGGAAGAGTGCCGAGCGCGCCCGGGATGCCGCCGAGGCGCTGGGGATCACCTCCAACCGGCTCAAGGAACTGGGTCTGATCGACGAGGTGATCGACGAACCGGCCGGCGGCGCGCATCGCGACAAGCTGCAGGCTGCCGAGAATTTGAAGAAGGTCCTGCTCAAGCACCTCGATCAGCTCATAGGGGTGCAGTCCAATGACTTACTGGATCAGCGCTATAGGCGTTTGCGTGCCTACGGCTCTCAGAAGATCGCCTGATTACCGGTTCGCCAGGCGCTGAGCGCTTGCGCCGCCGTCAAATCAACACCCCCGCCTTGCTGCTGGCTGCTAGTCGTCATCGGTGAGCGGCAGAGCGCAGGGTTCTGCGTCCTCGAGCGATAGTGGCGGCTGCGCCGCAGCCCGGGCCGCGCTCTCCTGGTGCTGTCGCGCCAGCAATCGTTTCTCCTTGATCGCCGCCTTGCGCGCCTGATACACCTCGGTGGCTCGGCGCACCATGAAATAGGAGACGGTGGCCATCAGCGCGCCGACCACCGCCGAGCCCACCACCAGCTTCCCGCCGAGGCTGGCGACAGTATTGAGCAATTCGATCTTGAACTCGGTCTGTTCGGCATCGCCGACGATCAGTGCACCCACCGGAATCGCCAGCGTGGGGTAGATCGGAAGAACGAACAAGGGGTTCCAGACGATCACGCTCGCGACCAGGCTGAGCCGGCTCATCCGGATCAGGCCCGCCGTTGCGAAGGCCAGCAGGATGCTCAAGCCCGGCGTCGGGAGCACGCACCAGAAAGTGCCGCAGGCAAAGCCCAGCGCAATATCGTGCGGGGTGGCCGCCGCACGGAGCATGCGCCGCACCGCAATTCGCGCGCGCCGCCAGGAGGTACGAACAGGAATGATCAGGCTCCAACCATGCCGCGATGGTCGCGGGCTGCCAATGGTATACGACAAGTTTGACCAGCCAAGGTCAACGAGTGTTTCGGTCATTCATTCAGCGGTTAGCCTGGATTTGTCATGCCCGTCCGTCTCGAGGGCGTTACCGCATGGCGTGGTGCGGTCGGCGGACCCAATGGGCGGCGCAGGAGTCGTTTCACGAGGTCGCGCCAGCGACGCAGCAGTCCGCCCCCCACCGTGGAGATCGGCGTCCGCAGCAGGCGCGGCAACCCCGCGCGAGCTAGAATGCGCGCCGTTAACGGACGGATACTGATGCAAATCGGCCCCTATCGAATCGAGCCCAGGCTGATCCTCGCACCAATGGCGGGGGTCACCGACAAGCCCTTTCGGCGCCTGTGCAAGCGTCTGGGCGCTGGCTATGCGGTGTCCGAGATGACTGCCTCCAATCCGCAGCTGTGGGAGACGCGCAAGAGCCGACTGCGAATGGATCACGATGGCGAACCCGCGCCCATCGGGGTGCAGATCGCCGGCGCAGATCCGCAAATGCTGGCGGCGGCGGCTCGCCACAATGTCGAGCACGGCGCGCAGATCGTCGACATCAACATGGGCTGTCCGGCCAAGAAGGTCTGTCGGGTGTGGTCGGGGTCGGCCCTGCTGCAGGACGAGGTGCTGGTCGAGCAGATACTGCGTGCGGTGGTGGCCGCGGTGAAGGTGCCGGTGACCCTGAAGATCCGCACCGGCTGGCACCGTGATCACCGCAATGGGCCGCGGATTGCGCGAATGGCCGAGGACTGCGGGATCGCCGCGCTCACCATTCACGGACGCACCCGCGACATGCACTACAGCGGAAGTGCGGAGTACGACACCATCGCCAGGATCAAGCAGTCAGCGCAGATTCCGATCATCGCCAATGGTGACATCGACACTCCGGAGAAGGCCCGGGCGGTGCTCGACTACACTGGGGCGGACGCGCTGATGATCGGGCGCGCCGCGCAGGGACGGCCCTGGATCTTCGCCGAGATTGCGCACTATCTGACCACCGGCGAAAAGTTGCCTGAGAAGTCGGCAGCCGAGGTGGGCAGGATCCTGGTCGGCCACCTGCGCGAACTTCATGCCTTCTACGGCGAGCACGCGGGCGTTCGCATCGCGCGCAAGCACCTGGGCTGGTACGCCAAGGATCGCCCAGAGAATCGCGCGTTCATGACGGTGGTGAATCAGGCCCAGTGTGCCAACCAGCAGATCGAGCTGGCGCAGCAATATTTTGCGCAACTCGAACGCGCCGAGCCGGCAATGCAGCGCGCGGCCTGACCCCAGCCACCGAGCTATTCGTAGCCGTCGCTGAAAATCTTGTCGAAGCCTGCGTAGGCCACGTAGACCCCGCTACCCCACTCGACCTGGTTGTTGCCGGGCGGATGCAGCGCGGCAATAAAGGCGATATCGCCGTTGTCGTTGATCGCAATGCCCCCGCCGAACACCGGGCTGGCGTCATTTTGGCCAATCTGCGCCATCCCCAGATCCGAGGGCAGCAAATCTCCCTGGGAAACCACCTTCTTCAGGTCCACGCCGTCGCCAATGAAGATCGCCTGGCCCATGTCGTCCCGACCGCGAAAGGCGACCAGGCCCGAGTCGTTCAGGACCGGTGCGAAGGCTTCGATCTCGACCAGTCCATCGACCCCGGTTTGCGCAATCTGGAGCGGCGGCTGGCCCTCGCTGAGGATGAACACGCCGCTGCCACCGGCAAACAGGCTTGCCACGAATGCGACCTGATCAAAGCCGTTGATGGCCCCCGAATTATTGAAGCCGACGAAGTCGGAGCTAGGGTCGATGCTGCGAATGGTGGCCAGCGTCGCGATTGAGCCTGCGCCATTGTTGATTTGGATCTCGTCGTGCTGGGGTACCGGGACAACTTCCCGGATCTGCACCTTGCCGGCGATCTTGCCGGTAGGTCCGTACGCTGGAGTAAACAGGAAGCCGTAGGGACTCCCTGGTGTGATACCGAATTCGCTGGCAAAAACCGTGGTCGTTCCGTTGTTGAAGGCGACCCAGGCACGGCCGTCGTTAAAGCTGGCGCGATAGCCAATGCTGCCATCGTCAAGGGTCTGCGGAGATCCCCAGTTGTTTGCGCCCAGAGGCGACGCAGTGACCAATACGCTGCTGGGGGCCAGCGGATCACAGCGATAGATCCCGTCGGTATTGCCGTCGGTCTGGGCGTAGACCACGCGAGGCTGGTTGTCCAGACTGACGTCGGTGATCAGGACATCGACCACGTTTTCGCTCTGGCAGACGATGCCGCCGCTGCCGTTGCCGCCGAACCAGACGCCGGCGGCATTGGTGCCAGGCAGGATCTGGACCTTGAAGGCGACCTCGGCATTGTCATTGAGGGCGACCGTGACGCTGTTGAAGGAGGAACCCTCGGGCAGGTTGAAGCTGGGGCCATTGATCGGCAGGTTGGTTCTAGCCTGCAGCTGCTTCTGCGCATGGTCGGGGACCAGCGCAGCCGCGGCCTGGGTCAGCAGCAGCGCAGCCAGCGCCAGGGTGGGGTGCAGTCGCATGAGCAGCTTCCGTGATCGTATGGTGGCAAGATAGCGCACTCCGTGGCGCTTGGCTCGGGATCGATTTGCGGAGGAACAATGGCTGAGCGCAGGGGCATCCTGATTGCCCTGGAAGGAATTGACGGCAGCGGCAAGTCGACCCTGCAGCGGGCTCTGGCCGAGGCGCTCGAGCAGGCCGGCTGGGTGGTGACCTGCAGTCGCGAGCCGACTGCAGGCAAGCACGGCCAGGCGTTGCGCGAGGCAGCCCGGGTTCAGCGGCTGCCCCCGGAGCGCGAGCTGGAACTGCTGCTGGCCGATCGTCGCGACCATGTGGCACAGACGATCGCACCGGCGCTGGCACGCGGTGAGGCGGTGATCCTGGATCGCTACTATTACTCGACCGCGGCCTATCAGGGTGCCGCCGGCCTGGACCCGGCGGAGCTGATCAACGTCAACGAAGGCTTCGCGCCCCGCCCGGATCTGGTGGTCATCCTTGATCTGACCCCAGAGCAGGCGCTGCAGCGCATCGCCGGCCGCGGCGAAGCCACCGACGAGTTCGAGCGGATCGATAACCTGCGCCGGGCACGCGAGATTTTCCTCGGTCTGGAAGGCCAGCATTTTCTGGTGCTGGATGCCGCGCAGCCGACCTCGGCGAGCGTGGTGGCGGTGATCAGGCGAGTGGAGCAGGGCCCAGGGCCCAGGGCTTGGGGCCCAGAAAAGCGTGACGTGCTCGCCTAGCGCTTGCTTTTCCTGGGCCCTGGGCCCTCGCGGCCCTGGCTCCTCAATGAAAATCCCGCGACCGGGCGTCCAGCCCGTCCAGCATGGGAGTGAGATCATGCAGGCGGTTGGCGATCAGGTGATGGACCCCCTCGGCGCATTCATGCACGCCCTCGATACCCAGCAGCTTTGATTCCAGCAGCACCCGGCGCTGACGCTCGGCCAGATCCTTCCACACCACGATGTTGAGCCACCCGCTTTCATCCTCCAGGGTGAGAAAGGTGACCCCGGCTGCGGTCCCCGGACGCTGGCGCAGGGTAACCAGACCGGCCGCGCGTACCGTGCGACCGTGGGGCAGGGTCAGAATGTCCTGATTGCGCCACCAGCGCGCGTGGCGCAGCTGTGAGCGCAGCAGACTCAGCGGATGCGGTCCCAGGGTCAGTCCCTGGCTGGCGTAATCGGCGCGAGCCTCTGCCGCGCGGCTGGGCAGCGGCAGCGACAGCGGCATCTCGGCGGTCTGCATCCCGGCCAGCAGCGGCCGCTGCGACTCCACCCCGGCCACCGCCCAGCGCGCCCGATGACGATGGCCAGTCAGTGAGCGCAGCGCATTGGCCGCAGCCAGACACTGCAGCTCGTCCCGCGGCAGCTGTGCCCGATCGGCCAGGTCCTGCAGATCGGCGAAGGGCGACTGCGCGCGGGCAGCGACGATTCGGTCGGCTGCTGCCTGGGAGAGGCCGCGGATCAGGCGCAGGCCGAGGCGAAGCGAGGGCCCAGGGCCCAGAGCCCAGGGCCCTGGATGGTTCCCCGAGGGTTTCCCTGGGCCCTGGGCCCTGCGCCCTGGGCCCTCCAAAGAACAATCCCAACCCGAATACCGCACATCCACCGGCAGCACCTTGACTCCGTGTCGGCGGGCGTCCTGGATCAGCTGGTCGGGGGAATAGAAGCCCATCGGCTGGGAGTTGATCAGGGCGGCGGCGTAGGCGGCGGGGTGGTGGCACTTGAGCCAGGCCGAAGCGTAGACCAGCAGGGCGAAGCTGGCCGAGTGCGACTCGGGGAAGCCGTAGGAGCCGAAGCCCTTGATCTGCTCGAATACCTGTTCGGCGAACTCGCGCTGATAGCCGCGCTCCAGCATCCCGCTGATGATCCGCTGGTAAAAATGCTCCAGGCCGCCGTGGCGTTTCCAGGCCGCCATCGAACGGCGCAGCTGATCGGCTTCGCCGGGGCTGAAGCCGGCGGCGACGATTGCCAGCTGCATCACCTGCTCCTGGAAAATGGGCACGCCCAGGGTGCGCTCGAAGACCTTCTTCAGATCCTCCGACGGATACTCCACCTGCTCCAGCCCCTGTCGTCGACGCAGGTAGGGATGCACCATCTTGCCCTGGATCGGCCCCGGACGAACGATCGCCACTTCGATCACCAGATCATAGAAATTGGCCGGCTTCAGTCGCGGCAGCATCGACATCTGCGCCCGCGACTCGATTTGGAAGACCCCCACGGTATCGGCCGCCTGGATCATGGCGTAGGTGGCGGGGTCTTCGGGGGGAAGGGTGGATAGAGTCAGAGCAGAGGGCTCAGGGCCTAGGGAACAGGGCCCAGGGTTCCAGGTTGCCGTGTTTTCTGGGCCCTGGGCCCTGAGCCCTGGGCCCTGCTCCACCAAATCAAAACACCTTCGTATCGCCGTCAAAATCCCCAGCGCCAGGCAATCCACCTTGAGCAGTCCCAGACTGTCCAGGTCGTCCTTGTCCCACTGGATGATGGTGCGCTCGGGCATGGCGGCGTTTTCCACCGGCACCAGCGTGGATAGCGGGTGGTGGGAGATGACGAAGCCGCCGACGTGCTGGGACAGGTGGCGGGGAAAGCCGACCAGGTCCTGGACCAGTCGCAGCAGCTGGTGCACTACCGGCGCCGTCGCATCCAGGCCGCGCTCGGCGAGGCGTTCCTCGATCGCTCCCAGACCATCCCACCAGGCCAGTGAGCGGGTGATCTGATCGACCTGTTCCAGCGGCATGCCCAAGGCCTTGCCAACGTCGCGGATAGCGCTCTTGGGGCGGTAGCAGATGACCGTGGCGGCCAGGGCGGCGCGCTGTCGGCCGTATTTGGCATAGACATACTGAATCACCTCCTCGCGCCGTTCGTGCTCGAAGTCGACGTCGATGTCCGGCGGTTCATTGCGCTCGCGGGAGATGAAGCGCTCGAACAGCATGGTGCCGCGGGCCGGATCGACCTCGGTGATTCCCAGCGCGTAGCAGACCGCGGAGTTGGCCGCCGACCCGCGCCCCTGGCACAGGATCCGGCGACTGCGCGCAAAGGCGACGATGTCGTGCACGGTGAGGAAGAAATGCTCGTAACGCAGATCGGCAATCAGCGCCAGCTCATGCTCGATCTGCGCCCGCACCACGGCTGATTCGCCCTCCGGCCAGCGTCGCCGCAGGCCCGTCTCGGTCAGCTCGCGCAGCCATTGATCTGCCCGCTTGCCGGCCGGCACCAGTTCGTGGGGGTACTCATAGTGCAGCTGCCCCAGATCGAAATCACAGCCTGCGGCCACCCGAATGCTCTCGGCCAGCAGAGCAGGCGGATAGAGTTCTGCCAACGTATCCAGCGTGCGCAGGTGGCGTTCGCCGTTGCGCGGCAGCGCATGGCCAGCGTCGTTCAGGGTGCAGCCCTCGCGCACCGCCACCAGAACATCGAGCAGCGCCCGGCGACCGCGTACGTGCATCCGCACATCGCCGCAGGCCAACAGCGGGACATCATGATCCCGAGCCAAACGACTGAGCTGGCCCAGACGCTCGCCATCCCGCGGCCCCCGATGCAGCTCCACCGCCACTCGCAGCCCATCGCCGAACAACCCCTTGAGCCAGCACAGATGCTCGGGATCGGCCTCTTCGTCGGGTAGCCAGAGGGCGTAGAGGTGGTGAAGGTAGGGCCCAGGGCCCAGGGCACAGGGCTCAGAGAACTGGCCCGCCCGTGATTCTGGGCCCTGAATCCTGGGCCTTGGGCCCTGTGTGAACGCTTCCAACTCCCTTCTCCCCACCCGATAGCGTCCCTTCTGCGCGGCCCGCCGCCCGCTGGTGATCAGCTCGCATAGCTGGCTGTAGCCGGTCTGGTCGCGAACCAGCAGCACCACGCTGGGTCCGTCATGGAGATGGAATTCGCTGCCGACGATCAGCTTCAGGCCACTGTCCCTGGCTGCCTCGTGGGCGCGCACGATGCCGGCCAGTGAGCACTCGTCGGTGATCGCCAGTGCCTGGTAGCCCAATGCCTTGGCGCGTTCAAACAGCTCCCGCGCGCTGCTGGCGGCGCGCTGGAAGCTGAAGTTGCTTAGTGCGTGGAGTTCGGCATAGGCGATCATCCAATATACTGTACAAAAAAACAGTAATATCAGCATCTGTCATCGGATAGCTGACGGCTTTCCCCGGCTCAGCCGCGCCCGCCGTTGCCGGCCAGCCCTGCGAACGGGCTTTGAGGACGGGTCCGTCAGAAAATAGTTCTCCGATCAATATTCAGAATAAAGCGAATATGGAGGGATTCCGGGGAATTTTTTGCAGGTCCGCGTCAGTCGGGAAGAGCGCCGCTGAGGCACTGGTATCAGGGCTCTCAGCCTGCCCGTGAGAGGGCGGAATCGAGCAATTTGCCCATTCTGTGAATATTCCCCCGCCAGCCAAGCAGCCTTGCCGGTTCTGCGCAGAAGTAGACGTCAGCCACCGAGGTCGATCAAAGCGCATTCTGAATTATGACGAGCTTGTGAATTCAGATGATATATCTCTAATACAACCGCGTGATTTCATCCCATTGACCGAGGCGCGAGCGCAGAATTATTGTCATCCTCAGCGCCGCTGCAGGTCCAGAAATGACCTCCAGCGGCAATCATCGCCGCGCTGCAAAGGTGCGGCGTTTTTTGTGTGAAAACAAGGCTTTGGGTCAATCGGCGGGATCAGGGGAAGCGCCGAGGATCAGGTTCGAAGCCGCATGTGTATGCGGGGAAGTCCGGGGAAAGGCAACAAGCCGTGTGCCCCCAGGGGGCACGGCCTTGCCGCATGAGAGTGCACCTGTCAGCCAATCGTGCTGGGCAGGATTGTTGAAAGACGCGTACCAACGCCGATCACTGAGGATTCATTGATGAAGCTTTTCAAGCGTCTGGCCCTGGCGGCCGGGCTAGGGGTGCTTTTGCCTGGAGGTTTGCTGGCCCAATCGACCATCGACGATGGTGGCCCTGGCTTTGGCGTACAGGTTGGCGAGCCGGTGACGGCGGTCAGCATCGATGTGGACCTGCGCAGTCTGCCGGTGGTGCCGGAATGGCGCCCTGGGCAGTCGATGCGCGAAGCGGCCAAGCGCCAGTATCACCCGCTGGAAAGCCGCAACCCGCATGCGCCGGCCAACTTCCGTACCAGTCCCGACAACCTGGCAGAGCTGCAGGAGATCTGGGATCGGCTGCAGGGCCCCGGCAGCGAGTTCGCCACCCGCGACACCCGGATCAGCATCAACAACGGCTCGACCGGCGTCAGCCCGGGCGATCCGGTGGTGGACGTCAACGCCAACTACATCCTGTACGGGATCAACGGCTCCTCGGGTACCACCTTTACGGTCTACAACAAGGCCGGCACCAAGCTGGCTGGCCCGACCTCATTCAAGTCGCTGGCCCCGTCCGGCGATCCCTGCGCGACCTCGGTGAGTGATCCGATCATTCACTATGACCGCATGGCCAACCGCTGGTTCATGCTGGAAATGGGCGGTACCAGCTCGTCCAACCGGCTGTGCACCTA
>JAGRJL010000056.1:30544-32246 GCA_020442775.1 Lysobacterales bacterium
GTGCCGGACTATCCGCACTGCTCGGTGTGGCACAACGCCTATGTGTGCACCACCAATGAGTCCAGCTCGGGTGCCAAGGTCTATGCCTTTGACCGCGCCAACATGCTCAACGGCGCCACCGCGCGTGCCGCGCAGCGATTCACCTCGGTGGCCAAGCTGTCCGGTTATGGCTTCCAGGCGCTGACCCCGGCGACCTTCATGGGCGACGGCACCAATCCGCCGCCGGCCAATTCGGCGGTGATCCTGGCCCGGCACAACGACGACGAAGCCCACGCTGGCGGCAGCGCCAACGGTAGCGCCGACTACATCGACCTGTATGCGCTGAACCTGAACTGGAACACCCCGTCCAGCAGCTCGATCACCACCCTGCCGCGGATCACCATCACCGAGTTCAACAGCTGGTTCCGCGACTACTCCACCTTCGATACGGTGCCGCAGCCGGGCTCGACTGCGCGCCTGGATCCGGTCCGTGAGGTGATTTTGAACTCGCTGACCTACCGCAACATGGGCAGCTATGAGTCCATCGTCGGCAATTTCGCGACCAACCAGAATGCGGCCCGCACCGGCACCACGGTGGATTCGGGTCTGCGCTGGTTCGAGCTGCGTCGGGTAGGCACTGGCAACTGGACCCTGCAGCAGGAAGGCACCTTCGGCCCGGGCGACAGCAGCACCCACCACCTGATGGGCACCATCGCCACCGACAAGCAGGGCAACATCGGCTTCGGCTACAACGTGACCAAGACCTCCAGCCCGACCGTTTCGGCGACCCTGCGCTACACCGGTCGTCTGGCCGGCGACCCGGCGGGGGTGATGACCCAGGGCGAAACCGACGTGGCCGTGGGCAGCGCAGCGGAGACCTCCGGTCGCTGGGGTGACTACTACCAGATGGTGGTCGACCCGAGTGACGACTGCACCTTCTACTTTGTCGGTTCCTATCGTCCCAGCGGCAGCTGGAACACCCGGATTGCCGACTTCAAGTTCAACAGCTGCGGCGGTACCACCACCACCTACACCATCTCCGGCACGGTCAGCACCAGCGCTGGCGTGGGCATCTCCGGCGTCACCGTCAGCCGCGGCGGCGCCAGCACCACCACCAACAGCAGCGGCCAGTACACCCTGAGTGGCGTCGCCAACGGCAGCTACACGCTGACCCCGAGCCTGTCCGGCTACACCTTCTCGCCGACCAGCCGCAGCGTGAGCGTGTCTGGCGCCAACATCACCGGGCAGAACTTCACCGGCACCGTGGTCCCGGTCAACAACGCACTGAGCAACGGGGTGCCGGTCAATTCCTCGGTCAATTCCACCAGCGCCAACAGCGACTACAAGGAATTCACCGTCGCGATTCCGTCCGGTGCAAGCAACCTGACCATTGCCACCACCAACGCCAGCGGTGACGTCGATCTGTACACCCGCTTCGGCGCCTCTCCGGGCACCGGCAGCGGTCAGTACGACTGCCGTCCGTACACCGGCAGCGGCAACGAGAGCTGCAGCGTGGCCAGCCCCAGCGCCGGCACCTACTACGCCCGGGTCTACGGCTATGCCACCGGCACTCAGACCTTCACCATCACCGCGACCTGGACCGAGGCGGCCACTACCTACTCGATCAGCGGCACCATCACCACCAGCGGTGGTGCGGGGATTGCCGGTGTGACGGTGAGCCGTGGCGGTGCGAGCACCACCACCAACAGCTCCGGTGCCTACA
>JAGRJL010000057.1 GCA_020442775.1 Lysobacterales bacterium
CGGCCGGTCCATTTCTTGAATGCCCGGTGGAAGGTGCTGGGCTCCGAATAACCCAGCCTTTCGGCGATCGCATTGACCGGGGTGTCCTCGTGGAGCAGCCAGTAGACCGCCTGGTCGCGCCGGGCGGCGTCCTTCATTTCCTGAAAGCTGGTCCCCTCGGTTTGCAGGTGGCGGCGCAGGCTTGCGGCCGAACAGTGCAGCGCGCTTGCCGCGTCCTCCAGTCCGATATCGCCGCAGTTCGGTGAGCGCAGCAGCTGGCGCAACCGGCCGCTGGCGCTGACGTCGCGGCGATGCTGGCGCAGCAGCGCACCCGGCGTCACCGCAAGGAAACGGCGCAGCGCTGCGCTGTCCTGCACCACCGGCAGATCCAGGTAGCGGCTGGAGAAGGCCACATAGTTGTGGCGCTGGTCGAACAGGTGCTGGCCGGGGAACATCAACTCGTAATGCGCCACATAGGGAGGCGGCGCAAAACCGAGGCTGACCCGGTTGGTAATGATCTTGGTATCTACCAGCCAACTGGCCCAGCGGATGATGATGATGAAGACGCTCTCAACAAAGTAGCGCGCGGGTGTCTGCTGCGGAAAACGCAGCTGGACCAGAGCCTCTTCGCCTTCAACGGTCAGCGTGAACAACAGTTCGTCAGTCAGTACCGTGCTGAATCGCGCCGCCCGCTGCAGCGCGCGACGCAGGGTAGGCGCGCCGGCGCAGGCGTGGCAGAGCATCGCAAAGCTGCCCAGGCGCATGGGCGAGGACAGAAAGCCGTTGGATTCGTCGCCAAGCTCGGTCGTCAGGCGCCGTAGCAGCTGGGCGAACTGATCCGGCGCCAGGCTGCCGTCCGTGCTCGAGGGGTCCAGGTCGGCGCCGACGGCTCGCAGCTGCTGCTCGATCGACAGTCCCCGGCGCCGTGCGCCTTCGACCGCGGCGGCAACGATGCTGGCAGGGATCCGCTGGCGTAGGGCAGCAAGCGCTTTGGGACGAGAAGCAGGCAACGAGGAATCCGGATATTTTGAAAAATTGTCGGTTGCGATGACTGCCTGGACCAGGCACCGCCGCTCCTTGGCCTATTGTACGTCCTGGGTACCATGCGACGCCGCGTTGAGGAATGTCGCCGGCAGTCACTAACATGATCAGCGAGCCAGGCCGGCGATGGTCTGGCCGCTGGCGGGGAAGGAATTGTTATGGGTGCGGAATTGCCAATCGGGCGCTTTCTCCACTGGGAGCAGCAGACTCCCGACCAGCTCTACCTGCGTCAGCGCCGAGACGGTGAATTTGTTGATCTGACCTGGGCCGAATATGGCGACCGGGTAAGGCGCCTGGCGACTTTCCTGCAGAAGCAATGCCCGGAACCCGGCAGTCGGGTCGCAATCTATGCCAAGAACTGTGCCGACTGGTTCATCGCCGATATGGCGATCATGCTCAGCGGGCATGTCAGCGTTCCGCTCTATCCGGGGGTTGCGCGCAAGTCGCTGGACTACATCCTCGATCATGCCGAGGTGCAGGTGGCTTTCATCGGTCAGGCTGAGGAGATGGCTCAGGTTCTGCCGGAGTTGCCGTCTGCGCTGATCACGGTGGCGATAGGCACCCAGACGCTGCCTTGCAGCTGGACCCTGGATCAGATTTACGAGCAGCATGAGCGCATGGAGCAGGTGCCGGATCTGCCGCCCGATCATGTGTTTACGCTGATGTACACCTCCGGCACCACCGGCTCGCCGAAAGGGGTGATGCACGATCTCGCAACGGTTGCCTATGCGGTGCCGACTTTCTGTCAGATGTGGAAGATGGGGCCTGAGGACCGCTTTGTGTCCTACCTGCCGCTGGCCCACGCGGCAGAGCGCATCATTGTCGAGATGGATAGTCTCTACTGCGGCGCAGTGGTGCATTTTGTTGAGTCTCAGGAGAGCTTCGTCGAGGATCTTCGGGCGATTCGGCCGACGCTGTTTTTTTCGGTGCCCAGGCTGTGGGTAAAGTTCAAGCAAGGCGTGGAATCGCGTTTCCCGCCACTTCTGTTGCGGGTATTGCTCAGCCTGCCGGTGGTCGGTCGTCGCCTGGCGATGAAGATCCGTGCCGGCCTGGGGCTGGACCAGACCACCTGTTTCATTACCGGCTCCGCGCCCACCCCTCCGGAGGTCCATCGCTGGTACCGGCGATTGGG
>JAGRJL010000058.1 GCA_020442775.1 Lysobacterales bacterium
CGTCGATGCGAATGGCGATTCTGCGCCCATCCTTTTCTGCATGGATCTCGCCGGAGTGACAGGCGGCGCAGCTGATGTCGAGCATGCGTTCGCCGCGCTGCGGATCGAAGTGCTGGGTGAATCCGACCGGCAGATGATCCGGATTGGCGG
Organism: Lysobacterales bacterium; assembly: GCA_020442775.1. Classification (GTDB taxonomy): domain Bacteria; phylum Pseudomonadota; class Gammaproteobacteria; order Xanthomonadales; family SZUA-5; genus SZUA-5. Next base: position 151 of record JAGRJL010000058.1, read on the forward strand.
CGCTGGGCTGGGGATCGACGATGAAGCGATAGCGGCGCATGTGCTCCGGCGCGGCGAAGCGATCGGTCGACAGCGGCAGCTCCAGATGGATGAACCAGTCATAGCGCAACGGCGAGCTCAGCGCGCCCTGTGGCATCACTGCGCCCTGGCCGCTGTAGTAATAGGTCTGCCGAGCCTTCGAGTCCAGCGCCTCGCCCCAGCCCTGATTCAGGGTCAGGTAGTCATCGATGCGCTGCAGATTGGGAATGCCGCGGGTGGGCCAGTAGACGAAGATGGCGAAGGCGATCGCCAGCAGCAGCGCCAGCAGCAGCGCCGCAATCAGCAGCCACTTCAGCATCCGCCCCAGGGTGATGCCAAAAAATGTGCGTATCCATCCCTTTCTCGGCGCTGTGGCCGCACGCATGATTGCCACCACCTTCCCCCTTAGGCTGTCCGGCCCCGCGATGGTCTCGCTACTTAAGTTCTTTGCTGGCGCGGGCAAGAGAGGACGTTAGCACCGAAATACCTTTGGTTACATCGGCAGGTGATGGCGACCCTCTGGCCGCGGTCAAGCACCGGCCTCTTTGGCGATTTGCTCGGGAAGTGCGACGGGCTTGAGTTGGTTGCAGGCTGCTGGAACTCCGGCGGGGAACCTCACTCCCTCGGCTTCAACAAGCGCACCATCTCCTCTGCCACCAACGCCGCCGATGGCAGGAACATGGTCGAGACGATTCGTTGATCGACGACCACGGCGTGCTTGTCCGCCAGGCTTTCCTTGTTTTCTGCCGTGGCGCCGTTGTTGCGCAGTTGGTCCTCTACCAGGAACGGCAGCAGGCGGCCTTCGTCGGCCCATGGCTTGGAACGCTCTGTGGCGTTGGGAAAGCCGGCCACGCGCTTGCCTTCCACCAGAAAGCGACCGTCTTTCAGGGTCGCGTTGGCAAAGCCGCCCGGACCGTGCCCGCAGCCGCCGACGACCCCGCCGTTTTCATGAATGGCCCCGATCAAACGCATCAGTGTTTCGTCCGATGCCACGTCAAACAGCGTGCCGTAGCCACCGCCGACGTAGACGGCTTGATACTGAAGGGGGTCTACGTCACCGGGACGCAGTGATGCACCCGCCTTGCCCAGAAAGTTCTCGTACTGGATGGCGTAGCTGCTGATGCCCAGCGGATCCATCATGAACTCGACCGGCCCTCCGCGAGGCGAGACAAAGTCGACCTCATAGCCGTGCATGACGAAGATGTGGAACGGCGGGGCGTACTCCCACAGATTGTTGCGCGCATCGTGCTGCTCGGGGTCGCCCATGTCGATGAGGTTGGACGCCACGAAAAGCACCCTGGGCTTCGCTGCGGCGAATGCTTCGGCCGGCGCGAGCGCCGCTGCAGCCAGGCAAGCCAAAAGCACCAGCGCATTCAATTTCTTCAGGATTCTCACTATCAACGCACTCCTGCTTCTGATCCCCGGAATCAATCAAGGGGCTCCGATCAAGGAGCGTAGCACCGTGTCAAAAGCTGCGGTTCGGGGCCGAGCAGGTCGGATTTCGAATCGCCGCACTCGATTCTGTGTTAGATCCTGTACTCGCTATTGAGCAGGAATAGGGTCCTTGGGTACCGATGCTGGCCCCACCAATGCTGTAGCGGTGTAGGCCTGCGCCGCGAGTGCGGCGGCAGATCAGGCGGTTTTTCAGGGATCTACCGATGACAGAAGCAAACCAGATTGAGCAGTTGTATGTGCTGGCCGAGGCGATTCGCGCGGCGGTACAGGCGCGTGGCGGAGAACCTCCGCCGCCAGCGGTCTTCTCGATTTCGCTGGCGAAGTACTTCGACTACAACCTGAGCAAGGGTGGCTTCGGTCAGCTGTTGTATAACCTGCAGGGCCAGCATCTGGACGAAATAGAGCAGTTACTGATGGACGCCGACGCCAAAGTTGCGCTCGGCTACTACCTCCGTGCCTTGCGCGCATGTCTGGACGATGGCGATGGCTACCAGGCATTTCTTGCCGGTGATTTTCGGTCGGACAGTTCGATCAAGGACGCGCTCCAGCTCATCTCGTTCGAGTACTTCGAAAAGAGCGTCGAGTTCTCTTCGGAGGTTGGCGATTTCGTAGAGCGGTCGCGCCCCACGGTCGAGGCGTGGCTGCGTGGCTGAGATCGACAGGCTGGCCTTCGCTTCGCCCCAGTTGCGCCGATGCTGACTCCGCTCACCAACGCAGAAATTGATCGCCTGGAAGAAGCGCTGGGTCAGCAAATACCGGGGCTATATCGCAAACTGCTGGTCGAGGAAGGCTTCGGCTCGAGTGGCGACCTGCGGATCCATCATCCGAGCGAGATCGCGCAGATCTACAAGTACCACTTTGACGATCCGGCTGACCTGTACACGCGCTGGTTTCCTTTCGGCTGCAATGAACGGCTGCAGGAGATCTGGCTGATCGATCCGCAGACCGAGACCGCCGCATCAATCTGGCACGAGACGAACCCTGATGACTATGAGGAAGAGCAGTGGGTTTCGTTCGATGACTGGATCATTCGCAACCTCCAGGACGGTGACGAGGCACTGACTTGATCCGGCAAAATCATGCGAAGGCTCTGCCCGCGCGCCTTGCGTGATCTGGAAGCTTCTGTCAAAACCGCCGCACCTCAAATCCCCGGCGAAGTCAGTGAGTCGATTCCTCAACACAATCGGTCAATTTGCCTTGATCGTGGCCATCGGTCTTGGCTGGTCAATGAACAGCCATGCGCAGCAGTACTGGGACACTTTCGGGTGGTCCGCAAGCGGCTGCGCAGGGGCAGTGAGCGCCATCGCCAAGGCCGATGACGGGAGCTACTACCTGGGCGGGCTGTTCGCGGCCTGCGGCGATACGGAAGCTCGCAATGTGGTTCGCTGGATTCCGTCGGAGAATCGATTCGAGGCGCTGTCGCAAGGTGCGATCAAAGGCATTGACGGCGTCATCTACGATATCGAGATCACCGCGGATTCGGTTTACGTGGCGGGCGCTACTACCTTCCTACCCCGGACGAGGACCTTGTTTGCGCGGTACGACCGGGTTGCGAAGCAGTGGTCCGAACCCGGCAGCTTCTCCGACATCAACAACAATGGCATCGTGGCGCTACATGTTCACGATGGCTATCTGTACGCTGGCGGCGGCTTCAGTCATGTCGATGGCATGCAGGTCGACGGCCTCGCCCGCTATCGGCTGGACAATGGCACCTGGTCGTCGCTGGGTTTGGCGCCAGACCGCTGGGTCGGGGCGATCCAGAGCATAGGTAGCGTTGTCTATGTCGGCGGCCTTTTCAGCTCGGTCGATGGCACAGCGGTCAATAATCTGGCCGCGTACGACACCGTCGGTGGCCAGTGGGGTGCGGTACCTGCCACTGGGCCAAACGGCGTTTTCGGGCCAAGTGGATCTTCTGGCATCGTCTACACTCTGGCGGCCAATTCCGGGACCCTGTTCGTCGGCGGCGACTTTGGCACAGCGGGAGCCGTCGCATCGGCTGATGTGGCGCGCTTTGATTCCTCGACTGGCCAATGGGCCGCGATGGCCACCTCGCCGGTCGTGGAATCTCACCGTGTTGTGGACCTGTCGGCAGACGCTGAGGCCGTTCATGCGGTGGTGGTGGAAGCTTCCACCAACGGCAGCTCAGCGGCGTTCCTTGCCAGCTACTCACTCCAGACGACGACCTGGAACATCGACCCGGACGTGCTGACCTTTGACGGAGGAAGGATACACAGCGACGGAAGCCGCCTGATGTTCAGCGGATTCTCCGCCGTGCCAGGCGTGGAGTTCAACGGGATCGCCAGCAAAGACCCGGTCTCTGGTCAATGGGAAGCGTTGGGCGTGGGGATCGCCGGGTCGGCCAATTCCAGCATTACCGGGCTGACTGCGATGGGCAGGCGGATGTTTGCGGTGGGCGTCTTTACCCAGATTGGCGGAATCTCCTCCGGAAACGTCGCCGAGTTGAACTGTGATACCGGCGAGTGGGCGGCGGTGGCCCCTGAGGGCCAGACCACCGTGGTTGACGGGTTTATTCGGGGGGTCGCCGCCAACGAAACAGACCTTTATGTTGGGGGGGGTTTCTCCAGCCTCAACGGGCAGCCGATCAACTCGGTGGCCCGTTTCAATTTTCAGACCCGACAGTGGTTTGCGCTGGGCAGCGGGGTCGACAACGGTGTCGCCGGTTTGGCGGCCATTCTTCAACTGACTGACGACTCGCTTTACGTCTCTGGTCAGTTTGCCTCGGCCGGGGGGCAGCCTGCAGCCAACATTGCGCGTTTTTCGCTTTCCGAACAGACCTGGCATCCACTTGGCGCTGCAGGGGCCGACGGAATCATGGGCTCCGCGCACGCAATGGCGCTAAGCGGCGACGATCTGTATGTCGGCGGGTTTTTCTCCGCTGCCGGTGGTGAACCGGCCAGTAGTCTGGCGCGCTACGACACCGCAAGGCTGCAATGGGTTCCTCTGGCTCAGGGCACCTCACCGTCGATCTATGGGTTGGGGGTGAGCGGATCAAGCTTGTATGCCGCCGGAGACTTCTTCGAGGCGGGCGGATTGCCTTCGGACGGACTTGCGACGTACGACCTGGCAACCGGCCAATGGCAGAACATTTCCACCAATCGCGACCAGTTCGACTTCTATCAGAGCCTGTTGCCGACCGAGCAGGGCTTTTTCCTCGGTGGGCAATTTCCCCAGGTTGCCGGTGTCACGACCAACTCTCTGGTGCGTTACGAGGCTCAGACTCAGCAGTTCTACCCACTCGATGATGGACTACAGGCCAGCAACGGCGATCAGGGATTCGTGCAGGCACAGGCGATTTGTTCAGGCCGGCTGTGGGTGGGTGGCAGTTTCAGCTACGCCGGTGGCGGCCTGAGCAACAACATTGCTGCCTACCGGCTGGATACGCTTCTGGAGGCCGGCTTTGAATAGTTGGCGCAGAAAGATGACCCGATGGCAGTGCGGGTTCGCACTCTTGGTGCTGGCATCGCTCAGCGCCTGCCTGGCGCCGCCGCCGCGCCTGGAGGCGCCTCTGGCCGAGGCAGAGAAGTCCTCTGCGGTTGTGGTCTTTCTCCCGCAGACCGAGATCGGGCTGGATCAGGTGAGCTTCGATGGCTCTACCCAGAGCCTGGCCGTCGATCTGGTCGGCGGCATCGTGGCCGGGAAGATGGCGAGCAATCGGGCCAAGGCGATCGTTCCCTACCGTCAGGTACTGCTCAGCCACAACCTTGAAAACCAGCTGATCGACGCGCTGCGCGAGCACCTGCCGCTGGCGATGGTGCAGGCCGACGCATCCTTCAAGATCGTGCGCAACGAGGCGGAGTGGCGCTATCACCTGCAGAGCGTGGTTCCAGCCAACGTGCTGCTGATCAGAGCTCGCTACGCATTCGAGCAAAATCTGGAAGTTGCCTACGTGTACGCGGACGTGGACTTCAGCCGTTACCACCGTGTGCCGCTCGATAGCGAGGCTAGCCGGCGATTGGGCATGGAGGCGACCAGGGCGGCAAAGCCGCTGCTCCTGCATCGCGGCAGCTACTATTCCCAGCATGTCCTGCAGCCCCTGTTCGATGAAACCGTCGAGGGGCTTTCCGGCTTCAACGCCAGCGCTGAAGCCTGGTCCATGGATTGGGCAGAACCCGCCCGCAGGGCCTTCGCCAGCGGCATGCGCGAGGTCGCCGAGCTCATCGCCCTCGATAGTCAGGGATACTTGCCGAATCCCACCGATCCGGAAGAGCTGTGGATCAAGGCGGCTGATGCCCGTCTTGGGCTGGTCGCGCTCTGGGCAGACGTGCTGATGCGCAGCGATGATCGGATTCTGGTCAAGCATTCCCAGAGCCACCAGCGCTACTGGATCGATCCGCGCCAGGTAAAGTCTGCGAGATAGCAGCAATAGGGTGCCTTGTCTCGCTGCCTGGTTTCCCGCGTTGCGGCTGCGGAGATGGCTTCGGCGAATCCTGCTGATCGATCATTCGCAGGATCTGCTCGGGGCTTGCCAGGCCGTACTCGCGCCGCGCATACCCCTCTACCGTTCGAAGCAGAATGGTCGAAGCGCTATTGTGAACGTTGGGCGTGAAGACGCCCAGGTGTACCCTTCGATCTGGAGATCGTGCGTGCGGATGATGGGCTCCATTCGAATCTGTCTGCCAGCGAACTGAACCGATCAGCCGATGACCGATCCACGCTGTTCGCCACCCCTGTTCAGGATTCACGCCGCGGGACGGTGTGGCGCTGGCAGATGTACGGCCGAGACTCTGCAGAGGAACTCGCAACCCTGTTTCTCCCCGAGTCCTATCTGCCGCGGGCACTGCTGGACGAACAGTTTCTGTGGCATCGCGAGCGCACCGGGAGCGCGATCAAGGGCGGATCAAGGAGTTCCCCGCGCGGCTGATCGCCCTTGATTCCCATACCGGGGTTGAGCAGTGGTCGCTGGCGGTGAGGAGCACCATCTACACCGGTCCAGCCATCCCCTGACCCTGGCATATGCAAAGAAGTTTGTGAGGTCGCGCGCCTCCGAAATCCCGACAAGCGCAGGTCTATCGCTGCACAGGTCGGAACCAGATCGCCAGCCCGAGAGTCTGCAGCGACCCCAGCCCAAGGCTTCTGAATTCCGGGCTGGTGTAGGATTGCCGCGCCACGGTGGTCGATGGGGTGTCACTCAAGTAATTGGTTACCCCGGTTGTGCCTCACGGCCTTACTCGCCCCGAGCTTGGAAAGTCCACTCATGATCCAGACGGAAATTGCATGACCCATTTCTTCCGGAATTGCGGAATCGCGCAGGCGATTCTGACCCTTTCGTTGTCTGTTGCCGCATTCGCTCAGGATGCCGCGATCGACGCTGGCGCCCAGGGCGCTGCGCCCGAGATCGCGGATGCGGGCGCCGCTGTCGAGCCGCTCGGCGAGGGTGGCGACGACGCTGCAACCCAGTCCGAGCCGGTGAAGATGGAGTGGCTGCGTGCAGCCAAGCCCGATACGGTGGTTTGCCCCTTCCGCGGACGGATCAAGTACGAGCCGGGCGAGATCGAGTGTGGGCTGATCAAGGTGCCGGAGAACCGCGAAGTAGCTGGCAGTCGGACGATCGAGCTGAACTACGTCCGGATCGTTGCCACCGGGAAGAACCAGGATGACGAGACGGTCGAGACCCGCGACGACCCGGTCATCTATCTGACCGGCGGCCCTGGCGTGACCATCGACTCCTACGTCGAGCGACTCAAGGATCATCGCCTGGTTTACCAGCGCGATCTGTACATCCTCGAGCAGCGCGGAATCGGCAATTCAGGCGACTTCTGTCCGTTTTTCGACAGCCGCAATCGCGCCAGTCTGATTCATGCTGACCGCCTCTCTTCCGAGCGCGCGGGGCTGGATCAGTTCCAGGCCTGCATCGAGGGAGCAGTGGCGCGCGGCGTCGACGTCCGGGGCTACAACACCTTCGAAAACGCCCGCGATATCAGGGCCCTGCGCCAGGCGCTGGGTCTGGAGGAGTGGAACGTCTGGGGCATTTCCTACGGTTCGGTGCTCGGCCAGGCCTATATCAAGGTGGACCCGGACGGGATCCGCGCTGCGATTATCGACGCCATCGTGCCGCTCGACCTGGGCGAGCTGATGCGTTTGGCGCACTGGCACAACGCCAATCTGGATCGGCTGTTCGCCGCCTGCGCGAACCAGTCGGCCTGCGCGCGCGAATACGAGGGCCTGCGTCCGCGCTACATGGCGGCGATCAAGGCAATTGAAGACTCACCGGTGACCGTGACGTTCGAGCCCAACGAGCAGTTTCCCACCGGCGAAGCCCATTTCTTTTCGATCATCATCGCCGGCTTGCCCTTCGTCATGATGTACGAGCAGGAAAACCACCCGGCGCTGCTGCCAGTCATCGACGCGCTGACCCGCATCGTTGAATCCGGTGACCCGACCTTCTTCCAGGCCCTGGCGCAGGCCATGTCGATGGGCGATGGCGGCATGGGCGGCGGGATGTCTGCCGGCATGGCAGGCGCGGTTCGCTGTCTGGATGGCTATGTGGCGTCCAACGCGGCCTTTGCTGGGCAGGACGCCGAGCTCTATCCGGTGCTGTTCAACGCCTTCGACAATCCCACCATCGCGCAGGAAGCGGCACAGCGCTGCCGCGAAATCGGCTTGCCGACGCGCGACTTCGGCGCCTACGCGCCGGTGCAGACCGATTTGCCAGTGGTGGTGGCCGACGGCGGCTGGGACCCGATCACCCCGGTGCCGCTGGCCGAATACATCATGCCGGGCTTCAGCAATGGCCAGCTGGTGATCTTTCCGCATGCCGGCCATGGACCCACCCGGTCGGTCGAGTGCGCCGGTGACTGGATGAACGCCTGGTATGACGACCCCAGCCAGCCGGTCGGGCGCGAGTGCGTGGAGGAGGGCGAGGAAGCCGCCCAGTTCCTCGCACCGTACTTCCGCACCTCGGTCGCGATCGACGCGCTGGCGTTGATGAACCAGAACAAGGATCGCCTCAAGCTGCACGGCGCCTGGGTTGGCGTCTCGGCGGGTCTGACCCTGCTCGCCGCGCTGTTCCTGCCGCTGAGCTGGCTGGGGCGACGGATCAATCGCAGCAAGCTCAAGCCGGCGGGTGGCAGCCGTGTGCTGGTGTTCCTGGCGACGGGTTTGGGTGCGGCCTGGCTTGTCGGCCTCGGTCTGGCGGCCTACCTGACTTCCGAGATCGCCGAACTGATGCTGCTGTTCGGTATGGTGCCGTGGGCGGCGTGGATTGCCTGGCTGGGTCCGTTGAGCGTGCTGTTCGCGCTGCTGGCGCTGAACCAGACTTGGCGCAACCGCCAGCGCATCCCCGGTGGCTCGCGCTTCGGCCTGATTCTCAGCTGCCTGGCGGTAATCAGCCTGGGGGTCGCCGGTCAGATCTGGTCGCTGTGGCCGTTTTGACGAGGGGCGGCGCACTGCGGGCGCCGGCCCCGGGGATTTTCAGTGAAACCGTGTGCCCTTCCGACGCTATCCTCGATCGTGCAGGATCCGGGCAGTCGTCACTCAATGGCGGCTAGCGCTGAGTTTCCGACCGGTAGACCTGCCCGCCTTTCATCACAAAGTCGACCTTCTCCAATGCCCGGATGTCGGCCAGCGGATCGCCCTTTACTGCAATGATGTCCGCGTAGTAGCCCGGCGCAATCGCGCCGGTCTCGCCGACCGTGCCCAGTGACTCGGCGGCAATCGTGGTCGCGGATTGAATTGCCTGCATGGGCGACATGCCCAGATCCACATAGACCGCAAACTGCTTGGCATTGTCGCCATGCGGGATGGTGGCCGAGTCGCTGCCGAAGACGACCCTGGCGCCCTCCGCAATCGCGGTCCGGTAGTTTTTCATCCGCACATCGGCCAGGCGGCGCGCTTTTGCCACGGACTCCGGCAACATGCCGTTCGCTTCACCGTTGGCGATCATGTAGGTCGGCGTATAGGCGTTGATCGAGAGAAAGGTGCCCTTGCGCTTGGCCAGTTCCAGTCCCTGCTGGTCAATCAGGCTGGCATGCTCGATGGAATCGACCCCGGCCTGGATTGCAAAGAGTATCCCTTCGCTCCCGTGAGCATGTGCTGCGACCGGCATGCCCAATGTATGGGCTTCGTCCACGATCGCCTGCATTTCTTCCAGCGTCAGCTGGCGGGCGCCGGGGTTGGTGCCCTTGCTGGTGGTGCCGCCGGTGGCGCAGAACTTGATCACATCGGCGCCGTATTTGTGGTTCTCCCGGACCTTCTGACGCATCGCCCAGGGACCATCCGCGACGCCACCGGCATTGACCTGATATTCGAATGGCAGCATGTTGTTGTCGCAGTGGCCGCCGGTGGCGCCGAGCATCTGGCCTGATACCTGCAGCCGGGGCCCCGGGATCTCGCCGGCGTTGATGGCATTGCGCAGGGCCACATCGGCATAGCCCGTTGCGCCCAAATTGCGCGCCGCGGTGAAGCCGGCCATCAACGTCTTGCGCGCATTCACCACGCCGCGGATCGCCTCATCCGAGGTCGACAGCGCCAGGCTGCTGTAGCCCAGGTCGGTGGGATTCCAGGTCAGATGGGTGTGCAGATCGGCCAGACCAGGGAGCAGGGTTGCATTGCCCAGGTCAATGACCTGTGCCTGATCGGGGACCGCGGCTGCTGATTCGACTGAAACAATGCGATCTTCCTGGATCTCGATCACGGGGTTGGCCACCACTTTCCCACTCAGGGGATCAATCAGCGAACCGGCGGTCAGATAGACAGAATCCGCCTGCGCGGTGCTTGCGCAAAGCCACAGCCACAAACCAGTCACGATCACGTTTCGCAAGTTGAAGGCCTCCACCAGTTTGCTTGCCCCCGACTATGCCCTGTGAAACGCATCCGTGGCGTGCCGAGGGCAATTGTTTTCCTTCGCCCGAGCGAACGTGCGCTGATCCGACTGCCCGGTACGGCGCTGAGAGCGCCTGACTGTCGCGATGCGCCCGATGCCCCGGATTGATCCGGCTTCGGCGCAATTGAGCGCAACTCTGTCCATGGGCCTTTTGGCTGCGTCAGCCATGCGTCGGCCTGGGTGGCGGCAATGCGCAGCAGATCCCCATCGAGTCATCGAAGTCGATCAGGTGCAGGCCCCGCTGGATCCGGTGATCATCAGGACGATTCTCAGGACCACGCATCCAAGCTTTCGCCCGGCTGTGAAGTTGTCCAGGCTGCACTCCACGCGGAACAGCGGACCGGCTTCAGCGGCCGGTGCTGCCGAACACACCGAATGCAGCGTCGACTATTCGGTCCCACCCCTCGGCGTGATGCGCGTGACCCGTTTGCGATAGTCGTCCACGTTGTCGCCAGAGATGCGTGTCTCCCGGGTCCCTTTGACCTCGCCGATCTTGTGCTCGGAGCCGGTGATCGGCTGCGCCTCGACCGCGGTTTCGTGCTCGAAGGCGTGTGACTTGTCGGTGTTGCGGTAATGTCTGTAGAGGGTCCAGTACAACCCGGTGGCGCCGGCAGGGCCGATCAACAGTAACCACAGGCCGCTGTCATCGCTCATCCCATGATCCCCAGGAACCACAGCGCCAAGCCTTCCAGGACGGTGCCAACGGTGAGCGCTGCGGTGATCAGCTTCCATTGCTGCACCGGGACGCTGCCCATGGTTTCACCGGTTCGGCCATTGACCGCTATGTAGTGCAGCATGCCGCCATTCTTTCCTGGCTGGTGATAGGAATAGAGCCAAACCGGCAGATACATCGACACCCAACGGGTGCCGTGCACCTGCAGGCCCTCTTGCTCCCAGCGCACGCCGCGACCGAACTTGCGAACCGATCCACTCACCTGAGCGCGGGCAATCGACAGCAGCTGCTCTTCCAGGCGCGGGCGCAGGTGCTCCACATCCAGATCGCGTTTCTCCGAGTTGTAGCCGGAGAGATAGGACGCGTTCCACTTCACCGCATTCTTGGTGTCGAAAGGCAGGATGGTGTTGATGATGTTGTTGGTATTGGCACGTGTATCCAGGTTTCCGCGCGCGGCCGAGGATTCCAGGGTCAGGTCATCGACGGTGAAGTCCACGTGTCTGTCGACCTGGTAGACATCGGCATCATAGTAGGTCTTCTTCTTGTCGCCGGTGCCGCGCGTGTAGCGCCGCGTCTCGATCTCCGCCTTGCCGGCGACATCGGCGCTCACCTTGCCGTCGACGATCAAGTAGGGCAGGTAGACGCCCACCACGTTCTCGGGCGTGAACTCCTGCTTGAAAGCCTTTAGCGCAAACATCTGACGTTTACCGACGAACTGACGGATACGGGCGACCGCGTCGTCCTTCTTGATATGAAAGGGTAGTACGCCGTCAGGTACCGCGCCGTTGGCAACCTGCTCGTTGACCCCGAAGACGTGCCGGCACCAGTGGCAGCGGGCAGTCATCGCGCTGTCGGTATTGACCGTTACCTCGGCGCCGCAACCGGTGCACTTGAAGCTCATCAGGACTGCCGCATCTGCGGCGATGTCGCGTGCGCCAGATGCGATGATGGTGCCGCGGAGCTGGTCCAGCCCTTCACCGAGGCCGAATTCCTCCTCGATTCGCTGACCATGCCACTGATTGCGGCAGTACAGGCAGATGAGCAGATCGCTGCCGGGCTTGTGACGGATGTCGGTCGCGCCGCATTTGGGGCAGTGGTTGGCACCGTCCCGGAGTTCCTCGGCGGAGGTATCGATAGCGACCGGATCCGGCGCCTCCAACTCCTCTCGAATCGGATCCGGCAGGGTCGCCGGATCGATTGCCATGCTGCCGGGCGCGGGCGGCACCTCTTGCGGCGAACCTGGCCCCAGAGGGCCTGGCAAAGGGGGTGGCTTGTCGCTGTTCGACATCGATGCTAGCCCGACCCAGCCTCTACAAGCCGAGCGCCTTGGCCTTGACCGCGTCGTAGTCGGCCTGCGTGATCAGGCCCAGCTCAAGCATTTCCTTGGCCTTTTTCAGTTTGGCGATCGGGTCTTCGGCGGCCGGTGTGGTGGACTGTTGCAGGCTGCCGAGGCCACCCAGCATGCCGGTGGCCATCCCTACACCCATGACCCCAGCGGCGCCGCCTGTTTCGCCGGCCGACTGAATCCCCGCGGCGACGCTGGCCTGAAGGTTGGAGTTGCCACGCGCACCAGACAGTGCGTCTGCGCGCTGCACGGTCTTGAGCAGTTCTCTGGTATTCGGGTCGTATTCAATGGAGACGATGGCGGTCTTGACGATGGCCAGGCCGCGATCGGATTTCCACTGATAAGCCTGCTCGACCGCATCGGAGAGACTCTTGGCAAAGCCGACCGAGTCCTGCTGCAGCTTGGTGATGCGATTACCCTTGCCAGGATCGTTGGTGTAGAGGCTGAAAGCCGGCGCCAGCGAGCCCACGACCTCATTGAACAGCTGACTGGCAGCAGAGTTGTCGATATCGCTGAAATCGAAGACTTTGCCAGGCTGCAGGTACGAAGCCGGTACGAAATTCTTCACGAACAGTATCGGATCGACGATTCTCAGCGTGTAGGACCCACGCGTTACCGCGCCTACCTGGGTGTTGAGAAAGCCATCGTCCCAGTAGATCTCGGATTGGGTGCCGAAGCGGTTGTCGGGCAGTTCCTTCAGGGAGACGAAGAATGCCGCCTGCTGCGAACCCGGGATACCACCGAACTTGAAGCGTTCCCAGCTCTGCTTGATCAGCGTATCGAGGAACTCATAGCCAACGAAGATCGACTTCGAATTGAGGTCATCAGAGCGCCACTCGTAAGCGCCAGCTTCGGCCGCAAAGCCGGTGATCGCGCCGTCCTGAAACAGCAACAAGCCATAGCCCTCGGGCACCACGATCTTCGAGCCATTGCTGATGATGTTCGAAGAAGCACTGGTGTTGGAGCCGCGCCCGGCGTTACTGCCGCGCGGCACTGCGGCGAACAGCGCGGCCGTCGCCGGCAGACCATCCGGAACGGTGTAGAAGTCTTTCCACTGGTCGGCCAGCGTACCGCCGATGGAACCCGCCACTGCCTGAATCAGACCCATCACTTACCTCCGCGATTGGTGACCAGGCGTCGCGCCCGGCATGCCGGGCAAACTATCGGAAAAGTGCTGGCAGGTACATGCCTGCGCGCTGCAGGATGTTGGCCCGATGGCTGCGGGCGATGGGGTGAGCAGCAACCCCCGGCCCCAGCTCGATGGAACTCTGGCGCAGGGCTGCTGCTGGGCAGTCCGGCCTTGCAGCATTCAGGCTTCGGGCTTGTGCCCGCAGCGATCGAGCGGGTTGAACAGAGCCGAACAGTGCAGATCTCAATGACCATTCACAATTCAGTTCGCGCGAGATCGCTGTTCGGAGCGGTCGCGGGTTTGCTGTCGCGGTTGTGATCCCGTGAACCGGGCGTCAGCGGACGCCTGCGACGCGGCTCAGATGCTTTGATCCCGAATCTCGCAGTGGGCCTACGAATTCGCAGGATGGATCAGCACGCCACTCCGGCCGGGTGTCAAAGGCCGATCGACGCCGCGGCACCGAGGAGCGTGGGCGCCCGCGAAACAGGCGTTTTTTCACAGTTGTCGCCTGACCTGGCGAACGTCCTTGTCAGTCGCGGCCGATGGTGTGCGGTCAGGTCTGACGCTCTTCCGGCGCTAGTCGGATTTGCCCAGTCGCTCCCCGCAGCGGTGACAGAATCGCGCATCTGCGGCGTGCTCAGGCAAACCGCAGCGCGGGCAGGGCAAGATGATGGAGCGGTCCTGGCCGCGCATCATGGAGGCGGTGAAGATGCCGGTTGGTACCGCGATGATGCCGTAGCCGATGATGATGATCAGGCTGGTGATGGCTTGACCCAGAACGGTATGGGGCGCGATGTCGCCGAAGCCGACGGTGGCCATGGTGACGATGGCCCAATAGATCCCGCGCGGAATGCTGGTGAAGCCGTTTTCCGGGCCCTCGACCAGAAACATGATGGCGCCAAAGATGGTCGCCAGCGAGATCACGCTGATCACGAACAGCAACACCTTGCGCCGGCTCTGATAAAGCGCGGCAAGCAATTCCGAGGACTCGCCGACGTATTGCGACAGCTTCAAGATTCGGAACACGCGCAGGATACGCAGCACGCGAATCACAATCAGATGCTGGGCGCCGAACAGGAACAGACTCAGATAGGTCGGCAGCACCGCCAGCAAATCGATCACGCCAAAGAAGCTGCGCGCATAGCGCCAGGGATGGCGAACGACCGCCAGTCGCAGAAAATACTCCCCGGTGAAGGCGATCGTGGCGGTCCACTCGGCTGCGCGCAGCCAGTCTCCCCATTCGCGATCGACTTCGGCCACGCTGTCGAGCATTGCGACCAACACACTGGCCAATATCAGCGCGATCAGGATCAGGTCAAAGATTCGCTCGTCGCGACGGGTGTGACCAAAGATGATGCGGTGACACTCTGCACGCCAGCCGCTCTGGCTGGCTGGCTCAAACTCCAATCTGACCATGATCAGTTGCTCGCTGCCGGGATCGCGATTCTAAGGCCTCCGCTCAGTTTTGGGCCGCGGCGAGATGCACCGCCGACGGATGCGCGGCAGCGGTGCCCACACAATCTCGGATGGCCAGCTGCTGTGGCCACGCACCTCACGCGGTTTCCGGAGCCGATCTGCATCGATTCAGCGAAAGCGCGCGTTGCAACGATGCCCGTTGGGTGCACCCGACGGGTAGGGCGCGCGGTACCAACGGCTTGAATGGCGCGCGGTGCCCTACACCGACGGCGCGAGACGCGTCGGTCGACTCAGCAGGCGAGCGAGTTGAGCGTCCCGACCACCGCTACTGGCTTGGGCTGCGCCGGGACAGGAGTGCCGCGCAATCCGGTCAGTCGACCTGAGTGATTTGGTTGCCTTCTCCGTCGTCGCCGACTTGCGGTTGCCCGCCGAGCGTCGACCGCTGCCAGAACAGTCGATTGTCGTCGCCGCTGATGCTGATTTCGCCCACCGCCTCCATGCGGATTTCGTTTTTGTCCCCAGACACTTCAACGTATGGGCACTCGCCGCTCAGGCGAACCGAGTTGCGCTTGCCGGAAATCGATACATTGCGTCCTCGACAATGAACAACCCCGGTTTCGCCGCGGTTCTCGATGGACAGCCAGGGGCCGTCGTCGCGGACTTCCGTTTGCACGGAGATGCCATCTGCATCGGCTTGGGCGGCGACGCCACCAAGGTCGCTTCGGATCTGGTCTTCGGCGTGAACGGTGGCGCTAAAGGCCACGCTGATCGCACAGAGAATTCGGATCGTAGTCATAGTCGCCTCATCAAGGGATTTTGGAAGTTGAACGCTATGTCGTTTGCATGTCGCCGCTGTGACAGGGGTTTCAAATCGCGGAATTGAGCGCGGTAGCCCGGGTTGCGGCGTTTTGCAGCATGGTGATCGCTCATTAGGTCTGCCGCCCGCTTTCGCTTACTGCGAAAACTCGCCAGCGACACCCAGCAGTGGCGGCGCTAATAGGGTTGGCGCCAGGCTACCTGAGCCAAAGCCAGGAAACGACGATCAGGACGTGAAACTCAGGCTGAAGTTGCCCGCAGAGCGTCCGCGTCAGGGTAGTGGGATCAAAGCTGGGACCGAAAAAGCGGCCAGTGGGGATCAGCGGTTCAGCGTCGATTCGATTGCCCGTGTTCGGTTTCAAGCCAAGCAGCCAGTTTGTGCGCCGTTGGCGTACAGGTCATCTCACAAGTATCTCTGCGTTCGGGAACGACCGCCAAAAGTCCCCGCCAAAGGCTGTAGAACCGGCGGGAATTGTTCTCATTCGTTGCAATTGGCGCTCCGTTTGACTACGTTTGGCTAACGTCGCCAGGAGCGGTGCGCTGATTTTGGACTGTCCCGAGATGAGCACCCAGCAATTCCCTCGTGAACTGTGGCGAATTCGATCGGACGGCGCTCGGCCAAATAGCGCGATTCAATTAACGGAGTGAGTAAATGAATATGCGGATTCTTGGTCCGGGTATGGGCGTGCTTTTTTGCTTGATTGCCGGTTCGGCGCAGGCGGCCACCTTTGTGGTCGATACGCTGGTAGACGAAAGCGACGGTGACTTCAGCGCCGGCGATTTCTCGCTGCGCGAAGCAGTGGAGCAAGCCAATCTGGACGTCACCGCGGATCTGATCACTTTCGATCCTGCACTAACCAGCGGCGGGGCGGTTTCGATAGTCCTTGGCCTTGGCCAGATCTTGGTCTCCGAGAGCCTGACCATCACCGGTCCAGGACAAACCGTCCTGAGCATCAGCGGCAACAACGCCAGTCGGATCTTTTTCTTCGACGACGGTGACGTCAACACCTTCGTGGACATAGAGATCAGCGGCTTGAGCCTGGTCAACGGTCATGCGATGGATGCGGCGGTGCCCAGCGGCAATGGCCTGCGCGGGGGTGCGATCCGCTCGCTGGAGAATTTCACCCTGACCGACTCGACACTGTTGGCGAACCGGGCAGATACCTTCGGTGGCGCGATCTACACCTTGTTGGGTGTGGTGAACATGGATGGGGTGACCTTTACCGGGAATATGGCTCTTGCTGGTGATGGGGGCGGCATGTTTTTCGACCTGGGCACGCTGACCATGCGCAACGCTCAGTTCTTCGGAAATACGGCCTCGGGATCGGGGGGCGGGCTGTACGTCAGTGTGTTTCGCGCGGCTGACTCGGCGTTGATTGAGGACGTGGTTTTTCAGGGCAATACGGCGACGACCGGGGATGGCGGCGGCCTGTTCATTGTTGGCAGTGGCGACTCGGTGGTGCGCCGCAATACCTTTGATATCAACACCGCGGGAGACGATGGCGGCGGCATGGGCCGCAGCGGTGGTACCGGCCTCATTGAGGATTGCACGGTCACCGGCAATACCGGCGCCGATGGTGGTGGTCTTTATCTGACCGGCGGCAATCAGCGGGTCAATGAAACCAGAGTATCCGGCAATTTCTCCATCGGCAGCGTGCGTGGTGGTGGTGGGATTTTCATTCAGGCCTCTACCGTGCTGGTGGAGAACACCACGATTTCAGGCAATACCGCCACCCAGCGTTTCGGCGGCGGGATCATGAAGCTGTCGGGCAATCTCACCGTGGTCAACAGCACCCTCTCGGGCAATACGACCAACCTCGATGGCGGCGGCATCTACAACCAAAGCGCCAACGCGCAGATCATCAACAGCACCATCCGTGGCAATACCGCCAACGACGATGGCGGCGGTGTCGCGCGCTCCAATGGCACGGTCAGCCTGCGCAACGCGCTGATCGTCGGCAATAGCGCCAGTGATCTTGGTGATGAGATCTTTGGCGCTGTCACCGCCAACGGCAACAACCTGTTTGGCCACAGCGGCCGAACCAATGCGCAGGCCTTCGATGGATTCACCCCCGGCGCCAGCGACATCACCGCCACCAGTGACGGCACCAACCCCACTGCTGAGGCCAGCATCCTGGACACCGCACTGGCCGACAACGGGGGACCGACGCTGACCCACGCGCTGGTCATGGGTAGTCCAGCGCAGGAAGCCGGCGACAACGCGCTGGCGACCGACGACGGCACCGCCACCGGCAACCCGCTGACCACTGACCAGCGCGGGTTCCCGCGGATCGCCTTTGCGACGGTTGATATAGGCGCGGTCGAGGTGGTTGATCCGGCGCCGCTGAATCTGACTGATTGTTCGGCGATCAGCATGGTCGACATCGGCTCGCCGGCGATCATTCCGCTGGCTGGCGACATGGATACGGTGGACTTTGACGTGATCTACAACGGGGTCACGGTAAGCGGGCTGCCGGCGGGCAACTTCACCACGGTCAGCAACGTGGTCGGCAACGCCAGCACCGTCGTGACCCGCGCCAACGGCTTCGACATCATGGGCAACCCGGTGTTCGACGAGGTGGTGTGCACTTTGGACTACAACGTGCCGGCCCCGGTCTGTACCCAGGATCCGGACAGCACCGTCACTCCGGTGGACGTCGGCACCGTGATTACCCTGACCTCGACCACCACCAACACGGTTTCGGCGACCGCCGATGGCGTTCCGATGACGCTGGTGTCGGGCACCCCAAACACCGACTTCAGCACGGTGTGGGAGGCAACCCACGTCGCCGTGGTCGACACGGTGATCGACGCGCAGTCGCTGAACCCCGACGGTGATATGGGCGGCTGCTCATGGACCATCGACGTCAATCGGCGGCTCACCGTGGCGGTCACCCCGACCAGCGGACTGGTCACCACCGAAGCCGGCGGCACCGCCACCTTTAGCGTGGTGATGGATCAGGATCCTCCGCTGGATGAGGTCACCATTGCACTGAGCAGCAGCGACCCTGGCGAAGGTGCGGTCTTTCCGCCGAGTCTGACCTTTACTCCGGGCAACTACGACACTCCGCAAATGGTCACGGTGACCGGCGTCGACGACGCGGTAGTGGACGGTGACCAGCCCTACACGATCATCACCGGGCCCACGGTCAGCCCCGGTGATCCGGAATTTGATGGGGTCGACGTGGCCGACGTGTCGGTGGTCAATGCTGACAATGACACCGGCGGAATCAGCATCAACGATGTCAGCGTCACTGAGGGCACCGGCAGCAACGCCACGGCGACCTTCACCGTGACCCTCGATACCGCCGTTGATGGCGGCTTCACCGTCGGTTACAGCACCGCCGATGGCAGCGCGACGGCGCCCGCTGACTACAGCGCGGCCAGCGGCATGCTGACCTTCGCTGGCAATGTCGGTGAAACCCAGACGATTGCTGTGAGCGTGATCGGTGACAGCGATTTCGAGCCGGATGAGACCTACATGGTGAATCTAGGAACGCCCTCCAATCCAGGTGTGGTGGCGACTGACGGTACCGGCTTGGGCACCATCATCGACGACGACAGCGCCGATCTCGCCATCGACTTGAGCGCCGCACCGGATCCGGTCATTGCCGGCACCCAGCTGGTGTACACCGCGCAGGTCAGCAACGCAGGCCCCGCCGACGCGGTCGATGTGGCGGTCAGCTTCAGTCTGCCGCTGGGCACCCAGTTCATTTCCGGCAATGTGACTGGCGGCGGCAGCTGCAGCGGTGCCAACCCGGTGGTTTGCAGCTTCACTGGCGCGGTGTTGGTGGGCGCGGGAAATGCGCGTGGGGCCTCCATCACGGTGGACGTCCTGCCCAGTCAGTTGCTGACCCTGGCCGCCAGCGCCACGGTCAGCAGTTCCACTGCTGACGCCAATCTGGCCAACAACACCAGCTCGGTGAATACGGCGGTGGCGACGTCTGCGGATCTGGCCATGGCGGTGAGCATTGCGCCGACCGAGGGCACCGTTGGGGACTTCTTTACCTTCAGCGCCACCGCTACCAATCTGGGGCCGAGCGACGCGGCTGACGTGCAGATCCTGATTGATGTGCCGCTGGGACTGGTGATCATTGGCGCCAACCCCAGCAGCGGCGGCACTTGCGCCAGCGGGCTGCCGGCAAGCGGTGTGGTCATGCTGACCTGCGATTACCCCGGAGCTACCCCGCCGGGCGCCACGCGGTCAGTGGACGTGCTGCTGCAGTCGGTGGCATCGGGGTCGATTGTTGTCACCGCGACCGCGGCCTCTGCCACGGCTGACCCGGTGGCCAACAACCAGTCGGCCAGCGCTGCCATCGGCGCCGCGGTGCAGGTTGTTCCCACCCTGAGTACCGCCTTGCTGGCGCTGCTGTCGCTGCTGATGGCGGGCATGGGCGCGCTGGCCGTCCGGCTGCGAAGCTAGACCTTGCACAGCCACTCCGGGGCGCGCCCCGGAGTGGCCCGGTTGGCCAGCGTCGATGGGACAGACTGAACAGCGCAATCCAGATCGCAAAGGCGGATAGATTCGGGTTGAGAAGTGCCTGGATCAGGTGGATTCCTCAGTCGTTTCTGTCGACCCAGGCGGGACGCTCCGAATGATCGGGTCGGCATGCACGGCGGCAGGGCTTTGCGCCCGCTGTGGCGACAGTGAGCGCCCCATGCTGTACTGGCACAGTCGACCGAGCGTTCGGGTGATCTGGCATTCCACTGGGGTGTTGCTGCAAGGGGTCGCGAGGCAATGAGTACCGCACTGGCTTACGTCATCAAATACGTCGGCAGCATGGCCGATGCAGTCCGCTTTTACCGGGATGAGTTGGGTCTGAAGCTTCGTTTTGAATCCTCGCACTGGACGGAGTTTGATACCGGCGGCACCACGCTTGCCCTGCATCTTGCCTCCGATGAGCATCCGCCGGGCACCTGCAGCGTTGGCTTTCGTGTCGCCGATCTGGGCGCTTTTTACGCGCAAAAGTCTGGCGCACAGATCAACTTCATCTCTGCGCCAACCCTCCTGCACGGCCAGATGCTGGCCAAGTTCGTCGATACTGACGGTGCGGAGTGCGGCATCAGCGGATAAGCGCGAATGACGGCACCCGATATGTGGGCTGTGAACCGGATCCGACGGTTCCCGGAGTCAGCCTGCGGATGGATGTTCGCCTCACAGGCTGGCTGTCGTCCATGCAGCTCTAGCGGGCTTGTCCTCGCCAAACCCCGTTCAATCCCGCCATTCCGCGCTTTGTCGCAATCTCCTGGCTAGTCCAGATGGCACCGAGCGAAGCTTCGCCTGGTTTCCAGCAAACTCGAGGGAGCGGCGGACGATGAAGCGCAGATACAAGTTGTTGATCGGATTGGCAGCGCTCAGCGCGGTGGCGGTCATTGGACTGGCGATGACGCTCAGCTACGAAAGCCCCTGTGAATCGGCGCCGGCGGCGGAAGCTGGCGGTGATTACACGCTGGCGGTGACCGCGCGCTGCTACGGCTCGCCGGAAGTGCTGCGGCTGGAGCGCCTGGCGCTACCTGCGCTGCAGCCGCAGCAGGTTCGGGTGCAGGTGCGCGCGGCAGCGGTCAATCCGCTGGACTGGCACTACCTGCGCGGCAAGCCCTATGTGATGCGACTGGCAGCAGGGATCGGGCGGCCCGACAACGTCCGGGTTGGGGTAGATTTCGCTGGGGTGGTCAGCGAGGTGGGCGCTGAGGTGACCCGCTTTGCGGTGGGTGATGAGGTCTTTGGTGCACGCAACGGCGCACTCGCGGAAACCCTCACGCTGAGCGAAGACGGCCTGCTGATCCACAAGCCGAGCAATGTCAGCTTTGCCCAGGCCGGTGCGGTCGCAGTGGCGGCCACCACCGCACTGCAGGCGCTGCGTGACCACGGTGGGCTCCAGTCGGGCGAACGGGTGCTGATCAACGGGGCCTCGGGCGGGGTTGGCACCTTCGCAGTCCAGATCGCCAAGGCAATGGGAGCGAACGTCACCGGCGTTTGCAGCGCACGCAATGAACAGATGGTCCGCGCGATCGGCGCCGATCGGGTCATCGATTACAAGCGCGCCGACTACACCCAACTGGCGGAGCGCTACGACCTGATCATCGACATGGTCGGCAATCATGCGCTCTCGGCGAATCTGGGCGTGCTCGGCGAGCGCGGACGGCTGGTGATGGTGGGTGGCAACAAGGCCGGCGATTATTTGGGTCCGCTGACTGACGCGCTGTGGCTGCGGGTGGTTGCGCCCTTCCTCGACAAGCCCGCCGGCAGCATGCTGGCCGAACTCCGGCGCGAAGACCTGCAGACCCTGGCAGACTGGATGGAATCGGGTGCTCTCAGCCCGGTGGTCGACCGGGTTTACCCGCTGCAGCGGGCCGCCGAGGCAATTGCCTATCTGGAGCAGGGCCACGCCCGCGGCAAGGTGGTGGTGAGCGTCGAGCGGTCAGCGGCGGAGTAGGGCGACCCCGGGACTGGCCTGGCCACGACGCGTCGATGCTGCAAGACTCATTCCGGGCGAAATCGTCTTGTGTGTAGAGCCAGCTTAAAGCACCATCGGGCGACTTCTTTCCGTGATGAGATTCTTGCGTTGAGGAAGCCCTTGTCGTTCAAGCAACGGCGCAAGTACGTGCGCTGTCCTGACGAAGAAGTCGATGCACTCCTCGACAAGCTCACAGCCAGACTCCTGCGGATTCAGAGGATGTTCGGCGTGGTGGTCGCGGTGCTGTTGGCGGTCGCCTACTTCACCCTAGTCACGCCGGCTGACTTCCAATCGTCGGCGAGCTCAGCCCTGCGATCCCTTATCACCGCGACGGGCTTCGGCGCGGTTGGTGCGACGTTGCTGACGCTTCTGCTGACGCCCTGCGTCAGTCGATACGTGCATGGCCAACTGGTGCGCGCAATCGCTGCTGATGATGGAGACCGTTAGGCGCGTATTCGGCCCGGGGCCCGGCATCGCTGACCCAGTGGCGGGTAGGTTCCCCGGATGCTGAATCGAAGCGCCCTTGCACCTCGGGTGTAGGATAGAAGTGCTCGCGTCTGGGGGTGCACCCATACGGCTCTCAAGCGCGTTCGCAGTGGCATCGCAGCAAGCAGATCGCGTCCGGTCATGGGAGCGCACATGATCAAAGTGACCGTCAATGGCAATCCGGTCGAGGTCGCACCGGGCGCCACCCTGCTGGAGGCTGTCCGCGCCGCCGGCGTCAACCTCCCCACGCTGTGCCATCACCCCCGGTTTCCTGCACGTGCCACCTGCCGGCTGTGCCTGGTGGAGGTGCAGGGTCAACAGGCGCCCAGTGCGGCCTGTGCGACTCCGGCCCGGGCAGGCGATGTCATCGATACCGATACACCTGCACTGCTAAGCTTTCGTGCCGCTGATGCCGCGTGGCTGCTGGCGCGCCACCCCAATGCCTGCATGCAGTGCGAGGTCAGCGGCGCCTGTCGGCTGCAGAATCTGGTCAGCAGCCACCAGTGGGAGGATCGCTGGCAGAAGCTGTCGCGGGGATCACATGAGCATCCCGAGCACGCGCTGGACGATCACACCTCGCCCAGCATCCAGACTGATCTGTCCAAGTGCATCGAATGCGGCCTGTGCGTGGACGCCTGCGGCGAGGGCGGACAGCAGTTGCATGTGATCGGGCTCGCCGAACGCGGCGAGGGGCGGATTCCGGTGACCGCCTTCGACCGACCGCTTTCTCAGTCCGACTGCATTTCCTGCGGCCAGTGCACCTGGGTCTGTCCGGTGGGAGCAATCACCGAAGCGCCGCACTGGCACGAAGTGCTGGATGTGCTCGACGCCCGCCGCCGGGTAACGGTCGTTCAGGTTGCGCCGGCCACCCGGATCGCGATCGGCGAAGAGTTCGCGATGGCGCCCGGCACGATCAGCACCGGCCGGCTGATCAACGCGCTGCGGGCGTTGGGCTTCGACTACGTGTTCGACACCAATTTCGCCGCCGATCTGACGGTGATGGAGGAGGCGAGCGAACTGCTGCAGCGGATTCGGGAGGAAGCTGAGCTGCCGCTATTCACATCCTGCTGTCCGGGCTGGATTCATTGGGTGGAACTGCACCGGCCCGATCTTCTGCCGCACCTGAGCACGACGAAATCGCCTCAACAGATGCACGGTGCGCTGGCCAAGCGCGGTTCTTTCGCCGCCACGCTGGGCACCGAATTCGCCGATGGCCGCAGCGAGCCCTATGTGGTCAGCGTGATGCCCTGTACCGCGAAAAAGGACGAGGCGCAGCGCCCGGGCAACGCCGGCGATATCGACCGGGTGCTGACCACTCGAGAGCTGGCGCGAATGATCCGGGCACGCGGGATTGCTTTCAATGCCCTGCCTGAAGCGGGTGAATTCGACAATCCGCTGGGCGCCAGTTCCGGCGCGGCACAAATCTTCGGCGCCTCCGGTGGAGTGATGGAGGCCATCGCGCGGGCGGCTGCGCACCTGATCGGCGAGGAAGACCGGGAGCCGCTGGATTGGCAGGCCTTCCGCGGTGTCAATCAGTCGATCAAGAGCGCGCAGATTCCGGGTATTGGCCAAGTGGCCGTGTGCAACGGCATCGCCAGCGCGCAGAAGCTGCTCCAGTCGGAGGATTGGCGCCAAGAATTTGTGGCCATCGAAGTTATGGCCTGCGTCGGCGGCTGCCTCGGCGGCGGCGGCGAGCCCAAGTCGACCGATCCCGAGGTGTTGCCCAAGCGCATGCGTGCGGTTTACGAGCTGGACCGCAACAATCCACGCCGACGCTCGTTCGAAAATCCGCAGGTGCAGGCCCTGTACCAGCGCGATCTGGGTCAGCCGAACTCGCCCGAGGCCAAGGCACTGCTCCACACCAGCTATGCCATGCGCGACTCCAAACGACTGATGCTGATGCGCTTTCTGGATTGCGTTGACCGCCGTGATGGATCTGGGTTGGCCGCATTGCTGCATCCCGAAGCGGTTTGGAACACGGCTTCGGCTTTTGGTGAGTTGCATGGTGCCGCGGCCATCTGCGCGTTCATTGAACAGCGACTACCACCACGGCGCTTCGGCCCAAGCGATCTGCGACACCGCATGCGTTCGCCGGCCGACCCTGACGATCTGGGCGTGATCTCGGCCAATGGCGAACCCTGCCGCTTCGAGCTGGAACTGGCTTCGGATGGCGCGGGTCCCCACGGGCGAACTGTGATTCGACGGTTGGTACGGCAGGTTGAGGCGGTTGATTGAGGCATTGTTTGTACTCTGCGGCGTCGGCCCTTACACCCGTCCCTTTACCGCATTTGCCAATCCGCTGCAGGTGATCGATCCGTCCTCGGCAGGGTGCAGCAGATCCGGCAGTTGGGCGCGCAGCTGCTTTTGCTGTTCGTCGGCTAGTGCGGCCAATCGCGCACCGATGCTGGGCGCGCCCAGCAGAGTCTGCCAATAGTCCTCCAGATCGGCGTAGCGGCGCTGAACACTGATCGTGGTGCACTCAAGCTGTCCGAGTCCGGCCTCCTGCCACAGCGCCTGCATGCTTGCCTGACTGGAGGCGTGGGGACTGGGTGGCGCCGGCACCTCGATGCCCATGGCAATCACCGCCTCTCGAACCGGTTCATAGGGGAAGCCACCGCCGGGCATGTCCCAGGCATAGGCCGCGACCCAGCCGCCACGTTCAACCACACGTTGCATTTCCGCCACCCCGCGGGCGGGGTCGGGGACGAAAAACAGCACCAGCGGCATCACCGCCACATCGAAGCTGTGGTCGGCAAAGGGCAACTCCTGCGCATCGCCCAAGCGCAAGTCGACGTCTGCCAGGGCCGGGAGTTTGCGCGCGTATTCCAGTTGGGGCGCCGAGGGATCAATGCCGGCAACTGCTGCAGGGCAGGACCTGGCCAGCAGCAGTTCGGTGAAGGCGCCGTTTCCGCAACCGATGTCCAGCCAGCGCTTGCCTGCGGGAATGCCCAGCCAATCGACAAATCGCTCGCCCACCAGGCGGCTCCAGACGCCCATGTATCGCTCATAGTTGGCACCGTCGTCGAAACGGATCTGGTCAGTCATTGGTCGGGCGTCACGGGTGGAAAGTAGTCCGATCAGACTAGCACCGGCAGCCTCCCCGTTTGGGCATGGCGAGCGGTGAGCGACGGCTCGCCGGTCGCTGGCGACCGACCAAGACGACGCTCGGGTGAAGGACGGCGGCGATGGGCCTGAATTCGTCGGGCGCTGACGGGATACTACCGGCGCATCCCCACGGAAATGTCGAAGCCGCCGCGGGGACTGGGCATCAGTAGCACTTCATAGCGCCGGTCGTTGCCGCAGCCACTCACCGACCAGGTCTCCTCGATCACCGCAATGTCGCCATCGACGTTGCGCTGGACCTGCTCGGTCGCCATGTGGACGCGCTCGATCGGGCAGTCGAAAGCGGACTCGAAGGCCAGCGCGACGTGGAAATAGGTGTCGGCCCGCAGTTGCTCATTACCCATGGTCCTGCCGCTGAACTGGGGCGCCGTGCGAGGGCGTTCGGGTGCAGGCGTAGTGGATTGAGCTGGTGGGCGATCTTCAGCATTCGATTGCAGCAGCCATTGCGCGCTCCACCAGCCTGGACGGATTTCCCCCAGTTCCAGGCGCCCGCGTTCAATATGCAAATAGGTGCCCAGCCAGCGGTTGCGCAAACGCACGAACTCGGTGCCCTTGACCGGTTCCATCAGCCATTGCGCGCTCCACCAGCCGGGTTGGTAGTCACCCATCTCCAGTTGCTGGCGTTCGGCGTGCAGATACTGCCAGCTGTCGCGATTGCGCAGCCGGACGTAGCCCTCTGGACCCATGACCGGCTCAAACCACCAGCCCGCGCTGCGCGCCGCGGGCGCAATCTCCCCGGCGCCGGGCGAGCCGCGCTCGGCGTGCAGCAGAACATCGGCTTTCCATCGGTTGACGATACCCACCGAGTCGTCGGCAAAGCAGGCACTGCCAACCATCAACAGGTAGAGCAGCCAGCCGCTCGCGACCAGGATTGCCAATTCGGTGGACTTTTGCGGCGCAGCTTTCATCTGCTTCTCACACGTTGGCCGGGGAATGGCCCAGTTTCGAGTCGGGCCGCTTGCTCGCCAAGTTCCGCTGGGCCCGGGGCCCTGATCCCTGGGACCCTGCACAAAGGAATCGCCAGCAGCGCTGGCTCCCTCAGGAGCTCGGTCTGCTCGGTCACCCGAAGACCACTGGGCCCTGGGCCCTCGCTCCTGGGCCCTTCTCCATGGGCCCTTCTCCCTGGGTCCTTCTCCCTGGGCCCTGGTCCCTGGGCCCTGGGCCCTCGCCCAGCGGGCGGCCGCCAGGCCACCCGCTGTGCTCAACTCACTGCGTACAAATCACCTTGGGCTGATCGGCGCCCACCACCACGAAGCGCTGGATCGGCTTGGATTGGGTCACGCCGTCCAGGGTGTATTCGAAGGTGCCGGTTTCGCCGTTGCTGAAGCTCAGTCGGGCCATCCCCACCGGCGGCACCGGGAAGGTGGTGGCCGGCATCCCGTTGATGTCGCCGATCGGGGTGCCCATCATCGGCCGCTCCAGCGGGCCGCTGAAGCTGCCGTCCGGCTGCAGTTCCAGCCGCGCACCGGAGATCCATTGATCGCGCCCACCGGCACCATAGGTGTACCAGAGGATGAAGATCACGTTGCCCTGATGCGACACGGTCAGACCCCAGCCCGATTCGGTGCTGTTCCACCACAGATCGGAATAGTTGGTGGCGCCGGCGCGTGACTCGGTGGTGCCGGTGCAGGTCGGCG
>JAGRJL010000659.1 GCA_020442775.1 Lysobacterales bacterium
TCAGCACCGGGTCCGGGAAGGCCTGACGGCGGTAGACCGGCAGCTGTGAGCGCGGCTGCACAGCGTCGCTGCCCGGCGCATAGGAGCCCTGCGGGAAGTGCACCGCTTCGCGTTCAGCAGCCTTCACCCAAGCTGGCAGCGGCGCATCAGACATGGTCTTGCCGGCGGCGATGTCCTCTTCGATCCAGGTCGCCACCTGCTGCCAGCCGGCCTGTTGCCACACTTCGAACGGGCCCTCCTTCCAGCCATAGCCCCAGCGCGTGGCGAGATCGACATCGCGCGCCGTGTCGGCGATGTCGGCCAGATGGTAGGCCGCATAGTGGAACAGATCGCGGAAGCAGGCCCACATGAACTGCGCCTGCACATCGTCGCTGGCGCGCAGCTTCGCCAGCCGCTCACCCCAGGTCTTCTGACGCAGAGCGCCCTCCACCGCTGCGCTGGGCTCCTGACCCGAGGGCCGATAGTCAGCCTTCTCAAGATCGAGGACGTAGATGTCCTTGCCGCGCTTTTCATAGACGCCCTTGCCGCTCTTCTGCCCCAGCGAGCCCTCGGCGATCAGGGCGGCGAGCCAGTCCGGCTTGCCGAAGTAGGCGTGCCAGGGGTCTTCCGGCAGGGTGTCCTGCATGGTCTGGATCACGTGGCCCATGGTGTCCAGGCCAACCACGTCAGCAGTTCGGTAGGTCGCGCTCTTTGGACGTCCCACCAACGGTCCGGTGAGCGCGTCCACCACGTCGAAGCCCAGGCCCATGGCCTTGGTGTGGTGCATGCAGGCCAGCATGCTGAACACGCCGATCCGATTGCCGATGAAATTGGGGGTGTCCTTGGCCCGAACCACGCCCTTGCCCAGGGCGGTGGTCAGGAACGACTCCAGTTCGTCCATCACCGAGTCGCTGGTGTACTTGGTCGGAATCAGCTCGACCAGGTACATGTAGCGCGGCGGATTGAAGAAGTGAACGCCGCAGAAGCGGCTGCGCAACGATTCCGGCAGGGAATCGGCCAGTCCGGTGATTGAGAGGCCGGAGGTGTTGCTGGCGATGATCGCCCCTTCCTTGACCCGATTCTCGACCTTGTCGTACACCGCGCGCTTGATGTCCATGCGTTCGGCGACCGCCTCAATAATCAGATCGCAATCATCAATCAGGTGCAGATGCTGGTCATAGTTGGCGGGGATGATGCCATCGGCGACGGACTTTTCCCCGAGCGGCGCAGGCTTGAGCTTGCCAAGGTTGGCAATGGCCTTGTTGACCAGCCCATTGGGGTCGCCTTCTTTGGCGGCCAGTTCAAACAGGACGGTGGGGATACCGGCATTGCACAAATGGCCGGCGATCTGCGCGCCCATGACGCCGGCGCCCAGCACCGCAGCCTTGCGCACGTGAAATCTGCCTTCGGACATGATCACCTCGATCGATCAGTAGGTTGGAAGAACCACCATCGTACCGACTTGGATGTCGATAAGATGAAACTCCCAGCATACGCGGGCGTATGGTGAGCAGGCAAGGGTGATTCCCGCCAGCCGCGATCAAACTGCCGGAGCCGACCTGTGGACCTGCCCTGCCTACGACCCGATGGCGCGAATCGACGCTGGCCGACCTGATCCGCAACCAGCGGCGATGCCAGCGGGTGGCCCGAGCGCCTGTTCAGCAGGGCTTGACAAAGCAGTCAAGGATTGCGTTGCAGTGCAGCAAGAAGCTAGACTTCGCTCCCGAAACACCTTTCAAGCCCACGTTTTCTCGTGGCTTTCATGCTAAGCTCCGAAGTCGCTCAGGGCAGGCGACCACGGAGCTTTTTGCCTATCTGCCCGAGTCGTAAGGAGCGAACATGGCGCTGGAGCGCACCCTTTCCATTTTGAAGCCCGATGCGGTCGCGAAGAACGTTATCGGCCAGATCCTTTCCCGCTTTGAAGCGGCAGGCCTGACCATTATCGGCGCGCGCATGCAGCAGCTGTCCCAGGCCGAGGCGGAAGGATTCTACGCAGTCCACCGCGAGCGTCCCTTCTTCAAGGATCTGGTGTCCTTCATGACCTCTGGCCCGGTGCTGATCCAGGTGCTCGAAGGCGACAATGCGATTGCCCTGAATCGTCAGCTGATGGGCGCCACCGATCCCAAGCAGGCTGACGCCGGCACCATCCGCGCCGATTTCGCCAGCAGCATCGATGCCAACGCAGTGCACGGCTC
>JAGRJL010000660.1 GCA_020442775.1 Lysobacterales bacterium
TGACTATCCCAGGTGACCCAGGCCCATGATTTCCCTGATCCAGCGCGTCAGTTCGGCGCGAGTCGTGGTTGATGAGCAGACTGTCGGGGCCATTGACCGGGGCCTGCTTGCCCTGGTTGCGATCGAGCCTGCAGACGGACAGGCCCAGGTGGAGCGAATGACCCAGCGGCTACTGGGCTACCGGGTGTTCAGCGATGTCGAAGGCAAGATGAACCGGTCGCTTGCCGACATTGGGGGGGGATTGCTGCTGGTCTCGCAATTCACCCTGGCGGCCGACACCCGCAAGGGAATGCGGCCCTCATTCACGACGGCCGCCAGTCCCGACCAGGGGCGACTCTGGTTTGACCGGCTGGTTGCCGAATGCCGACTCCGGCACCCGACGGTGGAAACCGGACGCTTCGGGGCGGATATGAAGGTGCATTTGGTCAATGACGGACCGGTCAGTTTCTGGCTCAGCTGCTGAAACGGGGAGTTGCGCCGGCTGCTGGCGGCCACTTCAGACCCAGTCAAGTTCGGCTGACGCCCTGGCTTCGGACCGTCTACGACGAGAGATGCGCCCAGACTCCAAGCCCGATTACGATCGTGGCCGGCGAGCCGCGAAATCCGAACCCATATTCGAATCTTTGATCAGAAAAATCGCACCGCTTGCCCAGCTAAAGCCCAAATGGGGGCGAGATGGCAGGAGTTTCGGTTGACCGGTTATTCCACGGCCCGGGTGAGGCCGGAAATGCGTATGCCAAAGCACAGATGGGGGCATATCTGGTCCATTGTAACGAATTGTTTGAAGATTTTGACGCTCGATTGCGTGAGCGTTGTGATTCGGTCATCAAGATCGTCAAGAATTGGGTGTGAGGGGCGTTGAAGCTGGGAATTGCGCTGGCGGCAGTGCTAAATTGGTGTGCAGGCACGGCAGTCATCGGCCGGTGATTGCTTCGTGACAGTATTTGGAGCTGGTGATGAAGACAGGATTGCTTTCGCGTTTGATGACCTTTTCCTTCGGGATCATGGTTCTCTACTCAAGCTCGGCAATCGCCGCGCTGACGGTGACGCCCATCACCTGGAATGTAGTCGGGCTGGACAGCAACTCGTTCTTGACGGGACCGAACTTGTTCCCAGTTGCGGCCCGGGTCTGTGCGGTCGGGTCGCCTTCAAACGGGCCAATTACCGCGACCATGCAATTCGCTGCCGGAGGCAGTTACATGGGAATGCCTACGGGAGGGGACACTGCGTGCGCGGGCGGCACGCCGTGCGTGGACTTCCGGCCGGGCTCATTGTCGACCTTTCAGCTTACGACTGTCGCGTTGCCTGCAGGGCAATGTGCTGATGCGTACTTCGAGGTGGCCGTTAAGCGGGAAATGGCTGCATTCACAAGTGGGCGTCGCTACTTTATTACGGCGACCGATCTTTCGGGAACGGTGTCTACTCC
>JAGRJL010000661.1 GCA_020442775.1 Lysobacterales bacterium
TCAGGCAAAAATCCATCGGAACTAAGTTCAACGTATTTGCGGTTCACCACACTAGCTTTGCTACGGCCAGCAACGCCTCACCAAAAAACGGCCGCCCGAGGGCGGCCGTCTGGCTACTGGAACTGGCTACTGGAACTGCTCTCAATAGTAGAAGTCGTAAAGCACGTCGACGACTTCACCGGTATCGATGTCCACCAGCAGCAGGTCGGCGTCCACCCGGATCCATTCGGTGCCGTAGGGCGGCGCCGAGATGCCGTAGTCCAGGTAGTTCACGTAGTAGCGGGGAGCGAAGTAGGCCCGCGGCAGGAAGAAGCCGATGCTCCACGAACGCGGGTAGTAACCGTGCGGCCGGTAGTAGCGACTCGGCGCCCGATAACGGTGACCCGACCAGCCGTGCTTCCAGCTGCGACGCCAGTCGTTGTGACTCCAGTGACGGCGATCGCGACGGTCGTGTCGACGATCACTTCGGTAGTCGCGGCGGTCGCTGCGGTAGTCACGCCGATCATCGCGACGATCGTTTCGGTAGTCGCGGCGGTCGTCGCGGCGATCACTGCGATAGTCGCGTCGATCCTGCCGATAGTCCTGACGGACCTCGCGGCGGTCGCTGCGATAGTCGCGACGGTCCTGGCGTCGGTCGTTGTTGCTGTAGCGATGTCGGTCATCGCCGCGCTGGGACTGGCTGTAGTCACGCCGGTCACCGCTGCGCTCGCGCTGAAGACGCTGCTGGGCGTTCGGCAGACCCTGACGGGAGCCGCCGCTGGATACCGAGCGGTTCTCGGGCCGGCGATCGGCTCCGCGGTTGCCACCCTGGTCGCGATTGCCACGTTCGCCACGATTGCCGCGATCACCACGCTCTTCGCGCTTGTTTTCGGTCGACCTTTCAGCCTGAACCGAGTTGCGCCCGCGCTGGTAGTCCTGCGCGAATGCAGTGATGGACGCGGTCCCAATGATCAATCCCACGAGGGGCACAAGTAAGCGGTTCATCAGCATCTTCCTAGTCGACGCGCACTCCTGGCGCGGGCGAGAGACCAACCGTTGGGGGTTGACATCTTCGGTGGACATAGAATGCACTGTCGAACCTGAACAGAAGGTACGTAATCTGGTATTAGGTAGCAGTCGTTCAGTTTCGCCTACCGCGGCGGGTTTGGCGCGATGGTTCATGTAGCTGACCGTGTTCGCAGTTGCTGCAGCAGCCGCAACGGCCACCAGCTCCCAAGTAGGGTTGCAGCAGCCAACACCAGCCAGACCCAGATCGACACCGCGCTTTGCGCGGCTGCGGCGGGTTGCGCTGGGGTGCGGGTGAATGCGTAGAGCACGGCCGCTTCGCCGGTATGGGGCGCGTCGACCAGATTGGAAAGCAGCCGCGGTGTCAGCAGGCTGCCGTCCGCCAGCGGCCAACTCAGCAACAGCGCCAGGGCGCTCAGCGGGTACGCTCGATCCAGGTCCCCCTGGCGCCGTGCAGCACCCACTCCAAACGCATTCGCTGCTGTGCCAAAGCCTGCTACGACTGGGCCGGCGTCGACTTCGATTGTCCAGTCGGCGGAGTCTGGGTCGTCGCCGGCAAACTCACGAAAGCCAGCCAGGCCTAGGCGCTCCTGCCAGAATCGGTCGACGTAGCGGGCGTACCATTCGCGCGCCAGGCCTGGCCAAAGCTGTTCGGCGTGACAAAGCATCATCGATAGCCCCACGCCGCGCGCCGGCCCTCGCCGCAGCCCGGATTTCGCATCGATGGCATAGGCCGGCAGCCGCTGCAACGGGTCCGTGTAGCCTGCACTGAAGGCACGTTGGGCACGTAGCGCCCAGGCCGGGTCATGGTCTCCGAGTCGACGCTGTGCCCGGGCAATCACCGCATAGGCCATCAGGATATCGACGGTGTAGCTCTGACCGGGATAGTCGTCCACTGCGCCAAACGGCGATTGGTCCAGTTCCAGGGCCAGATCGGCCGCCTGGGTACGCAACAGCGCTTGGAACTGCAGATCGCCGGAAAGCCTTTCGTAGCTGTCCAGTCCGGCGATCAGCAGCATTCTATAGAACAGATTCTGATCGTGCAGATAGCCATCGCCCCAGTGCCGGCGCACCCAGTCCGCCTGGGCCGGGTCGACAATCAGGCGGGCCAGTGCCGCAATCGAAGCAGCCTGGTTTTCGGCGGGGGAGGGCCCGGTCCGTGGTCCTTGCTGCCACTGTTCCTGCAGAGCTTCGCTGGCCCACAGATAGAAAACTGCACTGAACATGGGCCACTCGGTGCCGGAGATATCGTCGATTGACAGCTGTGCGGCGCGCTCGCTCCCATTGCGCTGGTCAGCCCAGGGTCCGATCCGCTCGCCCAGTGCGGCATGCCAGCGATAGGCAGCCTCGGGAATTCGGCCGTTGCGCCAGGCCGGGTCCTGTAGCGTCCCGATGATCAGCGCAACGGGCAGCAGCACGAACCACAGCGACGCAAGGCTCAGGAGTATCAACTTCGCCCATCGCCAAACCATTTTGGGCAATGGCGCGCTGGTCGCTTCCTGCTTGGCGTTTCGCGCGCCTCCGCCGCATTCATCATCTTCACCTGCCGGGGGCTATGGTCGTAAGGTGCCGATGTACCCTGGCTGTCCGGTTCATTTCGTCCCCCGCTGGAGCAACTCATGTCCCAAGAGCCTCGATTGACCGCGCGTGATTTCGATCCGCAGGTGATGCAGCTGTTCGACCAGTATGTGCACGGCTACATCGACCGCCGCGGCTTTCTCGAACAGGCCAGTCGCTACGCGGTTGGGGCGGCCGGCGCTGCGGGACTGCTGGCGGCGTTGAGCCCGCGATTTGCCGAGGCGCAACAGGTGGCCCCGGATGACCAGCGAATCCAGGCCTCCTTCATCGAGTTCGACTCACCACAAGGGCACGGCAGCGGTCGCGGCTATCTGGTGCGTCCGGCCAAGGCCGACGGCCCGTTGCCGCTGGTGCTGGTGATCCATGAGAACCGCGGTTTGAATCCGCACATCGAGGACATCGCAAGGCGCCTGGCGTTGGACAACTTCATCGCCTTCGCGCCGGATGCGCTCAATCCGGTGGGCGGTTATCCCGGTAACGAGGACGAGGCCCGTACTCTGTTCCGCACGGTGGATCAGACCAAGGCGCGCGCTGACTTCATTGCTGCCGCGCAAATGCTGCGCGCAACTGAGGGCGGCAACGGCAAGCTGGGCGCGGTGGGCTTCTGCTACGGCGGCAGCATCACCAATTTTCTCGCCACTCAGGTCCTCGAGCTCAAGGCTGGGGTCCCCTTCTACGGCGGCGCCCCGGCTACCGATCAGGTCGCCAACATCAAGGCCGAGATGCTGGTGGTGTTCGCCGAAAACGATGAGCGGGTCAACGCCACCTGGCCCGACTATGAGCAGGCGCTCAAGGCGGCGGGGGTGACCTACGACTCGGTGACCTATCCGGGCACCATGCACGGCTTCAACAACGACACCACGCCGCGCTATGACGAGGCAGCTGCGGCCAAGGCCTGGGCGCGCACGCTGGCGCTGTTCAATCGCACCCTGCGCTAGCGGACAAGCTGTTCCAGCGCAACAGCCAGACTTTCCCTCGCTGGTCGGTCGAGGCGGGTTTGGCTGAAGCTCACGGCATCCGCACCATCTTGCTGTGATCAATCATCGCCAGCTCACAGCCCTCGCAGCGCCAGGCCCGGTTGAAGGCCGGCGGCAGATTGATCGACAGGGTGTTGGGCAAGGCCTGGGTGATCAGGCTGAAGGTGCCCGAACCGCGCTGACCCGGCTGTCGCCAGATCAACCCGCGCCCCATCAGCGCCAGGCCGGGCGCCATCGCGCGCTGGCAACTTGGGCACGCCAACGCCAATTTCTGATGTCCGCGCGGGTCATAGTTCGCGACTTGATT
>JAGRJL010000662.1 GCA_020442775.1 Lysobacterales bacterium
TCGTTCCAGTTCGCCACCTGGATGCCGAGGAACACGCCCAGCACCAGCAGCACGAACTCGATGAAGATCGCGGTCCAGTTCTCGTCGCGCAGGTTCTGGGCGAGGCGGCGGAGGATCATCGTGTTGTTTGCAGGTCGCGCTGCGATCGCCGAAATATGGATGCCAAGCTGCCTACCCCAGTGGCTTGGTCGCTGACCAGCCCTCATCGATGTCTGTAGGTGACCATGATTCCACAACCAAGACAATCGTCCCGGTAAAGAAACATCCGTGCACCACCCGAATTGCCCAGCTGGAGCAGTGGAGGCGCTGATAACAACAATCGGAAAGCCCGGTTCTGAGGGAACAGCAAGGCACAGCCGGCGGCTGTCAGCGTCGAAGCTCGAAATCTGCTTCAGAATCCCTCAGATCTCACTGATTTGGATCGAATCAATCGAAGCTGCCTGTCCAGCCTCCGGCGGCCGGTTTGCGTGGTTACCGATTCCCAAACCGATTGCACGTTGGCTCTGGCGAACTGATTCGACGCATCCAGCACAATCGGACCCGATTCCGCACCGGTTAGGGATGTCTGCGAGTGCTGGGAGTGTCAGGTGTGCTTGCTCCGGCAAGCTGCCCAGAACCGCGACTAGTCAGGCGGGCTGGCTTGCGAGATCGCGTCGTAGCCGCTTAGCCCCGAGCGCTTGACCGCGTACATCCGCTGATCGGCCAGTTTGCGCAGCTCGGGTACCTTGTCTGCCTCGTCCGGGTACAGCGCGGCGCCGATGCTGACCCCGACCCGGACCTGGGTGCCTTGGTCGTCCAGCGGGATCGGCTCGATGACCGCGGCAACCAACTGCTCGCAGACGGCATGCATGTGGTCCGCGTCATCGACCACTGGCAGGAGGACGACGAATTCATCGCCGCCGATGCGGTACATCCTGCCCGCACTGCCGAGGACACTGCAGGTCCGCGTAGCGACGGTCTTGAGCACAGTGTCGCCAGCGTCGTGGCCGTGGGTGTCGTTGATTTGCTTGAACAAGTCGAGATCGAGGAACAGCAGGGCCATGCGCCGACCGAGTTGCCGGGCATCGTCCACCGCCTGCTCGACCTGCACACCGACGACGCGACGCGAGGGTAGCCCGGTCAGCGCGTCGTGATTGGCGAGATACTCGATGCGCAGGTTCTGCAGGCGCACCCGCTCGAGCAGGCGCTCGATCTCGGCGAGCAGCGCGCCCAGCGGTGCAATCAGCAGCAGCGCCGCCAGCGCACTGGCAACGATCGCCAGCGACCAACCCGACCAGGAGTTGACGTAGGCGTCGACATCAAACGGCAGCGGTGCCCAGCCTGTGATTTGTCCGTGGGCGAGGACCAGCATCATCAGCAGGATGACTCCGAACAGGGCAACCGCGACCCGCACCGGATAGAGCGCCGCGGCGATGAAGATCGTCAAACTGGACCAGACCATGCCGTTGCCGACCAGGCCGAAGTTGAGCAA
>JAGRJL010000663.1 GCA_020442775.1 Lysobacterales bacterium
GCCGGCTGGCGGCGGACCATGATCCGCACGCATTCCTCGTCGATGCTCAGCTCCAGCCGGTTGATTTCCGCTTCGGCCTCGGCCACCAGCTTGAGACCGGCAACCTCGCGCTCGCGCAGGCAGCGCACGCCTACCCCCAGCTGCTGCTCGACCAGACCGCCCATCCGCAGCACGTGGCTGCGCACCGCCTCCAGCTCCTGATTGAACTGCCGCGAGATGTGCTGAGTGAAGCGCAATCGATCCATGCTTGAGTCCGATGCTGTTGGGCCGATGGTCAAATCTACACTGCCGCAAGCACGCAGATTGCGCTCTTCTCGCTCCTTGTGGTCGCCGGCCTTGAGCAACTGCCTCCTGATCAGCGCGAGCGTGGACCAGCGCTTTCCCGGCGAGTCCTGGATCGGGAACACCCTGCTGCTGCGCGCTGCGTGCCAATTTGCTGCTGCGCGGTGACCGGCGGGGGGAGGTATTCAAACTCCGCCTGATGGTGATCGCCATCGGTTATTCGCCGCGATCTGGCTGATCCAGCGGTCGTGGTTGCCTGCAGCGTCAGACCAAGCTCAACCCCCAGCGGCCAGCCACTTCGCCAGCCAAGCGTGAATCTCGCCGTAGTAGTGGCGGCTGTTCTCGGCATTCTTGATCCAGTGGTCCTCATCCGGATAGATCAGCAGCCGGCTGGGGACCTGTCGCCGCTGCAGCAGCGACCAGTATTCCAGGGTGTTGTTGAGCGGAACCCGATAGTCCAGCTCGCCCACGCTGACCAGCGTGGGGGTGCGGAAGTTGGCCGCAAGTCTCGCTGGATTCTGTTCGCGCCAGACCGCGCCCTGCTCCCAAACCGGCCCGCCGGCGTTGACCTCGCGGGCGAAGATGATGTCGCTGGTGCCCCATTGCGCTTCCAGATTGACCAAACCGGCGTGGCTGATCAGGCAGCGATAGCGATCGGTGGTGCCCTGCAGCCAATTGGCCAGATGACCGCCGTAGCTGGCGCCCAGCGCACACTGGCGGTTGCCGTCGATAAAGGCATAGCGCTTGATCGCCTCGTCGGCGGCCTGATTGATCTCGGCGGCGGGCCCGCGAAAGGGGTCGCCCTGGATCGCCTGGGCGAAGGACTCACCGTAGCCGGTGGAGCCAGTGTAGTTGGTCAGCAGCAGCACATAGCCCGGGGCGCTCAGAAGATGGTAGTTCCAGCGGGTGAAAAAGTAGTCCTTCCACATGCTGTGCGGGCCCCCATGCATCGCCACCACCAGCGGGTAGCGCCTGCCGGGATCAAAGCCCGGGGGGCGGATCAGCAGATTGTGGATCGGCACCCCCTTGCCGTTGTTGAACCAGAATTCTTCCGGCTCGGGCAGGTCCAGCTCGGCCAGGCGGGCCTTGGTGAACTGGGTCAGCGGATAGTGGGTTTGACCGCTGGGGTCGATCCGGACCAGTTCGGCCGGCTCGGTGGCACTTTGATAGCTGGCCAGCAGGCGCGTCTCGCTGCGGCTGCCGGCCACCTGCAGGTCTGAATAGATGCCCTTGCGCAGGCCATAGACCCGCTTGCCTTCGGCATCGCCCAGTCTGGCCCGGTGCAGGTTCACGTGAGCGGCCTGTTCGGCGAGGAACCACACCGTGCGGCCGTCCGGGTCCAGCGCGTAGCTGTCGATCGACAGCTGGCGCGGGGCGGCCAATCGGCTGCGCTGGCCGCTGTCGAGCTCGAAGTAGTCCAGATAGGTGGCGTTGTAGACGAATTCGCCACGCGGGGTGACCAAGGCCACGATGCCGCGACCGTCACGGGTGTAGCGCGGCTGCTCGTAGCTCTCGGCTGCGCCGCCTGCCGGATTGAGGCGCGAGATCGCCAGATTACTCAGCTGCAGCTGGTACAGATCCTGATTGGTGTAGCCAAGCGCCGCCTGATGGGCATTGCTGCTGGCCACAAAGACCACCCTGCTGCCGTCCGGCGACCAGTTTGCGTCCAGGGTCTGGGTGCCCAGTTCGCCGCGCCCGGCAAAGCCGGGCTGCGCGACTAGGGTGCTGCCGAAAAACAGGTCCCTGACCTCACCGCTGTTGATCTCCGCCAGCATCAGGTGGGTCTGACGCTGGTCCTGCCAGTGATTCCAGTCGCGAACCGGAAAGCCCTCAAAGGTCCTGACCTTGTATTTGCGCCCCTGGATCTCGGCGGCCACCTCGCGGTTGTCGGCGTCGTCCCGGGTACCGGGATAGACATCGCTTTCAAACAGCACCCGGCTGCCGTCTGGAGAGAGCCGCGGCTTCCGCGCGCCGGTGGCCAGGTTGGTCAACCGTCTGGCCTCGCCGCCTTCGCCCAGGTCGAGCAGGTAGATCTGCGGCGCAGTATCGTCCTGACGCTGGGCAACGAAAACCAGGGTCTGTCCATCAGCGCTCAGATCGGGCTGCGCTTCGGCGCCAGGGTGCTGGGTCAGCCGCCTTGAATGGCGCTTGCCGGCCGGGTCTATCCACCACAGATCCGCGCGCTCCTCTGCTGGATCGTAGGCTGGTTCGACAATCAGGCTGACCGCATGCTCGCCGGAGTCGCTGAGCACGGTCGGACCCAGCCGCGGCATCAGCCAGACGTCGGCATGAGTGATCGGTCGGGCGGCGTTGCCGACGGTACCGGTCAGCGCGAGCAGAAAAAGCAGCAGAAGCGGAGGTCGCATTCCTCATTCCA
>JAGRJL010000664.1 GCA_020442775.1 Lysobacterales bacterium
CGCGGCTGACCAGCTGGTTCTGCGCGTCGATCGCCCGCTCGCCGACCATGTCGGCGTGACCGGTCGGTCCCCGACGCTCGCTGCGAGAGTCGCGCCCGGGCTCCGGCAGTCC
Source organism: Lysobacterales bacterium (assembly GCA_020442775.1). Classification (GTDB taxonomy): domain Bacteria; phylum Pseudomonadota; class Gammaproteobacteria; order Xanthomonadales; family SZUA-5; genus SZUA-5. The sequence continues at coordinate 113 of JAGRJL010000664.1, forward strand.
GCGATCGCGCTGGTGGTCCAGATCATTGCGAATCACCTGCGGCTCACCCTGCCGATCCGGCCGCCCGGACCCGCCACGACTGTCCACGTCAAACACCGCGCGACAGCCGCCGCTGACATAAACCCCACTCCCGGTCTGTCCCCAGGTCTGCCCCTCCACACAGCGGGTCTTGCTGAGCTGGCGCACCAGCCGAATCGTTCCCCGATCCGGCGCCGAACATTCCGCTCGGCGCTTGTCCTGGGATTCGCAGGTGAATTCGGCCGCTTGGGCGGTGGTGCACAAGAGCGCCGCTATGGTGGCAAAGCATCTAGTCAGCTGCGTCATGGCTCGTCCTCTGAAATGCGTCTTGTTGAATATGCAGAGTATGCACGGAAATCGAGCAGTCCAGCGTTGGGGAAGAACCAGTGTCTGGTGACGTCCAGTTGATTCCGAGGCCTCGGCTCGGATGAGAGGTTGCTCGCCTGAACGACACTAGACAAATCGACTATCGAGGCACGACGGTTCATCGAGCGAGTGGCTTGGATGGCTGATCATGTTGCGGCCTCGAAGATTGCGGCGTCGAAAGGAGTGACTCGTGGCATCCAGGAAATCGAACCTCGAACTAGCTGTTTGGATATTGGGCCTGTGCGTGGCGGGAGGGGCGTTCTATTCTGGCGTACCCCTGCTCAAGGCGGTTTTGATTCTCATCGCAGCCGTGGTCCTCGGACTCGCTTTGGGAGCTACGCGAAACAAGAAGGGCCTTCTTTACCAGTTGGTGAACTACAGCGCGCTTGTTGTTTTCATATCCGTTTGCATCCTCAGCGTTGCGGCAATGGTGGTGCCCTGCAATTTGAAGGCAGTCGCCGACGCCCTGGGTATTTCCACCTCGGATTGCCGTAATCTCACGGCTGGCGAGCAGCAAGTAAAGAGTTTGGTGCAAATGGTCGACAGTGATTTGCTGCCCGACTTTGAGCGTCTTGACGAGTCCGGCAACACTGCGAATGTTGCGGCCTTACACTTGATATCCGCCGCGCCTGCGCTTGTGCAGCAACTTGCAGGCGTGGGTGACCTGGGCTTGAGCCCCGGGTATCAAATCGAAAAGCGCAAGGCTCAATGCAATGCGGAAATGATGCACGCCGGCGCGCTACGCTTCAAGAATGCTGGTGAGTTTGTTCTTCAAGCAGACAGGTCAATAGCCGTTTGCAACGACGCTCTGCAACATACGTGCGGGATATGGAACGAGCCAACTCGGAATGAGGCTCAGGATCGTTTGAAAAAGGCGATCGTGCGCGACAATGACTGCAACAAGATCAGGTTCTTCAAGGGGATCGCCCTTGGTATGGCAATCACGGAGGGTTCGAGTAAATATTCTGAAACCGACCTATTGTCGACCATTTGCAAGATCGATTTGGAATACGCGGAG
>JAGRJL010000665.1 GCA_020442775.1 Lysobacterales bacterium
GAGCGTGGCGACCAGACCCTGGTGTGGGTGTGTTCGGGCGTCCGGGACCAAGCATGCAGGTTCGTGAGGACCATGCCGGGCTTGCCTTCGTTTGGATCGGCGGCGGGGAGGACGGAGGGCCAGACTGGGTTTTCAGCGGCGGTCCTGTCAGCGACGCGGCTGCGGCCCTACCTGCATTTGCTCCGATAAGTGGCGGCTGTCGCACTTGTCGAGTTCCCGACATGAACATGGCCCTGTTGGAAGGGAGTTTCGACGTTTGGATTCGTGGGACAACGGAAGTTTGGATCAGCCTGCCCGGGACAGTGGGTTTCGCCATGGAAGCCTGGCGCCCGTGGGCGATTCGCAACGAGATGGATTTTAGCTGGTTTGATGACGTGTCTTTCCCCGATTTCGGCGGTGTCATGCGCAAGGCCCAATTGGCAGATCTCACCGGGGAGTGGATTGACGTCGACCGTCAGCTTGCGCTGACGGATGGCAGGATCACGATTCGACCAATCGGCGACGACCTTCGCGTCGATGGCTGGAGCGCTTCGTGGATCGGCGGTACGGGGTCGATTCGCTGCGGTGAGCAGGGAATCTGCACATTTCGAGACAACGGGAGTGATCGAGAGCTGCAGTTCCGAATCTCAGGTGTGGGTGCTGAGAACATCTATTCACCTCAGGTCCCCTGTCGGTCTACGAGGACATGTGATGCGCTGGACGGTGGTCTGTTCCTGGTAAGGGGAGGGTAGAGGATTTCTGGCCGCAAACTGACCAACATGAGCGAAGTGCGGCTACCGACCGACAAACATGATCTTTCTGCTGCCGAGGCCATAGAGTCGCTTGGTCTGGTGCCTGAAGTGCTTGCCCTGCTCCCTGAGATCCTCGAGTGGTTCCAGGACATCAATTGGCCGGTCGCGCGGGCGCTGGTGCCGCTGTTTCGCCAGGCCGGGCCTGAAGTGGTGCCTGCAATCGAGAAGGTGCTGAAGGGTGACGATGACGTTCACAAGTACTGGGTCCTTCAAATCTTGTTACCGATCCTTTCCGAGCCTGCAAAAGCAGGGCTCGCCGCTACGGTGAATCGAATCGCGCATACGCCGACAGCTGGCGAGGTGGCCGAGGAAGTGGATCTGGAGGCGCGCGATTTCCTCGAAAGCTGGCCTAGGATTGCAGGGTGAAACAAGGCAGCGGGGGCGCGCGCAAGTCCAAGGGTGCTCTCATGCGCGGAAAGGTTGTCGACTGGCAGGATGATCGCGGCTTCGGCTTTATCGAGCCCGAGGCCGGTGGTGGGCGGACCTATTTTCACGTCAGCGCCATGTCCCGCGGTTTGCGCCGGCCGAGAGTTGGCGACAACGTCGCTTTTGAACAAGCGCGTGCAGCCAACGGCAAGATTCAGGCGGTCAGCGTCAGACCGGCCGGTGGCACCGCGCTGCGTGCGCTGCTGAGCTCCAAACGGATGGTGCTTTCCATCGCCGCGCTGATGGTCTTTCCGGCACTTTGGCTGCTGGCGAGCAAGGCCGTGGTGCCGGTCTGGTTGTTCTGGGTCAGCGCAGCGATGAGCCTAGTCGCTCTGGTGCTCTACGGTCGAGACAAGTGGGCCTCCAGACGGGATCGGCAGCGTACCCCGGAGGCGACTCTGCAGCTTTGTGCGCTGTTGTGCGGCTGGCCGGGCGCGCTGCTGGCGCAACAGTTGTTCAGACACAAGTCCAACAAGCGCGCATTCCAGTTCAAGTTCTGGCTGATGGTGGTGCTGAATGTGAGCGCGCTGTCGTTCATGCTTTATCCAGATGCCATGCTGTGGTTCCGCCAGGTTTTCTATTGAGTGAATCGACCTTCCGCGATTGCTGTGTGAATTAAAATAAATATCGCTTGACATGAACTCCGAGGGTAATTCAAACTCCCCGTCATCATGAACATCATTCGCACCCATCGACTGCGTCGACTAAGCCTGCCCCTGACGGTACGGGAGGGTTGCGTCTGATTCTCT
>JAGRJL010000666.1 GCA_020442775.1 Lysobacterales bacterium
CCGGTGGTGGCCAGCTTGGCCCGGTTGATGTCCAGCTTCAGCTCCGGCTTGCGCAGCTTCAGATCGCTGTCCGGGTTGGACAGGCCGGGGTTCTCGCGCATCTTGGCGAGCATCCCGTCGACGATCTGCTGCAGATCGGCCCAGCTGCCGGTGGTCTGCACCACGAACTGCAGCGGCTGACCGAAACCACGCGCGCCCAGCGGTGGGCGCAGGGTGGGGAAGGCGAGTACGCCGGGAATCTGGGAAAAGGCCCCGAACAGCTGACCCTGAATCTGCTTGGCGCTGCGCTCGCGCTGATCCCAGGGCACCAGTCCGGCAAAGGCGATCGCCGAGTTGACGTTGCCGCCGAAGCCGGTGATCACGAAATAGCGCTCCATCTCCGGCACCGCCTCGAAGGCCTTCTCCATCTGCCGGGTGTAGCGGCTCATATAGTCGATGGTGGCGCCCTCGGGACCGCTGGCGAAGCCGATGATCACCCCGCTGTCTTCGCCCGGTGCCAATTCACGCGGCAGGGTCTGGAACAGGCCCCAGGTGGCAACACCGGCCAGCGCGGCGATGGCCAGCACCAGCGGCCGACGACCCAGCGCCCAGCGCAAGCTGCGCTGGTAGGCGGCGGTCAGCTGATTGAGCAGGCGCTCGCCCAGCTGGTGCCAGCGCCCCTCGTTCTCGGTGCTGCGCAGCAGCCGCGAGCACATCATCGGCGAGGCGGTCAGCGCCACCAGTCCGGACACCAGCACCGCGCCCGCCAGGGTCAGCGCAAACTCCACGAACAAGCGGCCGGTCTGGCCGGTGGAGAAGGCGATGGGCACGTAGACCGCGGCCAGGGTGACGGTCATCGCCACCACCGCGAAGGCGATCTCGCGGCTGCCGTCCAATGCCGCCTGCATCCGGCTCTTGCCCATCTCGATGTGGCGGTGAATGTTCTCCAGCATCACGATGGCGTCATCGACTACCAGCCCGATCGCCAGCACCATCGCCAGCAGGGTCAGGGTGTTGATCGAGAAGCCGAACAGATACATCAGGGCGAAGGCGCCGACCAGCGACACCGGAATGGTCACCAGCGGGATCAGGGTGGCGCGGAAGGAGCGCAGGAAGACGAAGATCACCAGTACCACCAGCGCCACCGCTTCGCCCAGGGTCCAGTAGACCTCGACGATGGAGGCGTCGATGAACACGGTGGAGTCGAAGGCGACCTGTACCTTCATCCCCTCCGGCAGCGAGGCGCTGATCTTCGGCATCAGTTCGCGTACCCCGCGCGCCACATCCAGCGGATTGGCGGTGGCGGTCTTGACCACCCCCAGCGGCACCGCGGTGTTGCCCTTGAAGCGGGCCATGAAGCGGTCGCTGTTGGGGCCCACTTCCACCTTGGCGATCTCGCCGAGGCGCACCAGATAGCCGTTGCGCTCGCCGACCACCACCTGGGCGAACTCGGCCGGGGTGCGCAGGTCGGTCTCCGAGAGCACGGTGAACTCACGCTCGGTGCTCTCGATGCGCCCGGCCGGCACTTCGATGTTCTGGCTGCGCAGCGCGCGCTCAACGTCCGCCGGGGTCACCGCGTAGCCGGCCATCAGCGCCGCATCCAGCCAGATTCGCATCGCCGGCTTGCCGGCAAAGAC
>JAGRJL010000667.1 GCA_020442775.1 Lysobacterales bacterium
CCCGTGCCGCCACCGGCAATTGTGAGCACATGAAGCACTGGCGGTTCGCCGAAAGTCGCGGTGATGCTACGAGCACCGTTCATCGGCAAATCGCAGACCGAACTGGACCCCGCGCATCCGCTTCCAGACCAACCAAGGAATTCGAAGCCTGATTGTGGTGTGGCAATGAGGCGCACCGTTTCAACTTCCACATCCGTATAGTGTTCGACGCAATCAGATGGACAATCGATCCCCAGTCGGTCGCTCACCACTCGGCCTGGCCCCACGGACGTTACATCTAACCGGCGGAGGCCAGCGGTATTGATAGGTCCGGAGTATTGTCGAATGACAACATCGTGTTCCCTCGTCGCATCGCCGTTTCCATCTATCCAAATCTGAATAATCGTTTTCAGCGGCACACTAGCGCTTGGAACTAATGCATTGGCATTGGATACAAACGTCCAGCCTCCCTCCGGACCGATGTAGTTTAGGGGAACTGGAGTCGATGAGTGCCCATACCAACCAGCGAAGAACACTTCAGACTGACTGGGTCGCCAATCAATTAAATAGGACGAGAACGCTTCATTGTCCGCGCCGGTCAGTACAAAATCGAATGGATTCGCATATCGCGTACATGGGCCAGAACTAAATGGCTGCACAATGAACTGGGCATTTGATGGCGGCGAATTGCAGATTGTGTTTGACGATCTACCAAACTCAATGTCGATTTCGGCTGGAACTGGGTTTTGGTCCGACGTCGGCCTAAAGAGGAACGGAGAAAAAATAACCTCGTTACTCATGTTATCGATTCGGCCGATTACTTGAAAACGATGCACGCCCGGTAGCGCCCTAACAGCAGAATCGTTTTCCATCGCGATCTCAGCCTGGCACCACATTCCTTCGATGTTTCGGATCTTCAAGTGGAGCCACTTCTCCCCACCGACTGATTCAACCCAAACTGATTCCGGTGAGTCATCCCAACAGGAATTGCGGCCAGGGCCGCCAGGCTGGATGTATGGCCTCACTAACCAAGGCACGCCGGAGAACTGGACCCTGCGGTATGGAAATGGCGGATTGCTTGGCAACGTTGTAACCGTCACCCGTGAGGAAGGCGCACTAACCCCAGCGGCGTTTTCAGCGCGGACACGATAGTAATATGTCGTTGAGAATGTGAGTCCAAAAACAACTTGCGCCAGCATATTTCCTACGTCCAGCTGCTCGTAGGTTAAGTCACCAATTTGAACGTAGCTTGTAAAGAGTTGCGAAGTAGAAACATCCAAGCGATAGTTTGTTGCTGTGGGCACACTGTTCCAACGCGCTCGGAAGGAATCTACGGTTATGTTGTCTGCAGCGCGGGGTGTCGGAGTTGCCGGGGGGGATTGGGCGAACGCATAGCTGCTGATAAGTACGACTGATACACTGGCAATGAACTTCGAAATAGCGTTTCGCATGACCAGCCAAGCTCCAGTGCTAGCACGGTTGAGCAGTCTAAATTTACGCGCATTCGAGATTGCCCGCAACCTTTCGGGTGACTGAAGCGTAACGATTTGTGTACAAACCATTTAGGCGCCATGTTCTTCACCGGTCTTCACGGGTCACGAGCCACGCGATCTATCCCTTTTCAGCACCGTCTTCTATGCCGCCTACGCGGCGAGATACTTCTGTCGGTTTGCGCGCAGCCCATAGGAGCAGCCGAATGTCCCACCCCTCTGACGCGAGACGGAAAACACGTGTTTTCCGTGCACTCAGCCTTGCACTCCTAGGAGCACCCCAGTTGTTGCGGTTTGAGTGTGCGGAAAGGGATCTGATTGGGTTAGGCAAGCGGAAACGCCTTAGATAGGTTTTCCGTCCGTGCTGATTGGCTACATGCGAGTGTCATCTACCACGGATCGGCAGAACACCGATTTGCAGCGCTACGTTCCGATCGCGGCCGGCGTAGACGATCGGCATCTACGTTTCGATCGTAGCCGCCGAATCATCGGAATCACTCTGGCATGACTACGGCCAAGAAACGGTGCCGGGTCGGAGGTCGGCCCAGAGCGATCAACCTGGTCCTGCTCGGAGATCTGGAAGGTGGTCACCGCAATTCGATCTACGGCGTCAATCCTTGATCCCTCGCGCCCGGTCCCAGTCGCTGCGCGCATCCTTGCTCCAGCGCTTGATCAGAATCTTGGCGTCGCCGGCCTTGGTGTAGCCCGCTCGCAGGATCCGGCTGCCGTTGCCCCAGCGCACGGTCGCGGCCAGCTGTTCACCTGTGAGTGAGTCGATCGCCTCCATCTCGATGGCCAGACCACCCAGGCCGGCCCCGGTGATCTTGGTGTAGATCGACAGATTCAGCGCGCCCACGCTCTTGTCCAGCGCGGTGATCCCCATCCGGTAGCGAATCACGCCCTCACCCGGCCCGCTCGCCACCTTGTAGCCGTTGTCGCCCTTGCTCAGCGCTTCGCTCAGGGTCTGAACGAAGTAGGCCTTGAGTTCGTCCAGTTCTTCCTCAGTGAAGCTTTCGCTGGGGTCGTCAAATTCCACCAGCATCGCGATCGGCGCAATGGTGTACTGGTCGTAGTTGGCCAGCTTGTCGGAGACAAACAGGTAGCGCTGGTCGTCGACCTTCTCCAGCCGACTGTAGTCACGCAGGAATCCGCTCTGCGCCTGCTCCTTGACCGGCGCTGCGCAGGCACTGAGCAGCAGCATGAGGGCGGACAGTACAATCGTCTGGGTGCGCATCGCGGACTCCCGGATATGCCGCCGGTTCGCGGCTGTTCGACCATAGCACGGCCAATGACCGCTCAACCGCAGTGGCCGCCGGTCAGCTCAGGAACACGAATGCCCCACCAGCCGGGTCAGACGGATCAGCTCCAGCGCGCCGCTGCCAAAGGCCGGCAGTTCGCTCTGCCACTGGACCTGCGCCGCATCGTTGGCACTGAAGTTGATGGTGACCGTGCCCCAGGGGCTGGCCGCGACCGTCGCCGCGGCGAAATCGGGCGGGAACTGCGCCCCTCGGTAGGACAGCATTGGCACCGTTGCGACTCCTTCGACCAGCGGGGCCTGACCAAACAGCCACAGCTGCTGCCCGTCGCGATACACATACCAGGCCAGCACCACCTCGGTCTGGCCGTTGGCCTCCACCACCTGGGCCACGAAGCCGTGGCCGGGCTGATCGAGGTTGTAGTAGCTGCCGCTGT
>JAGRJL010000668.1 GCA_020442775.1 Lysobacterales bacterium
TGGATCGCTACTTCCAGCGCTACGAGTCGGTGACGCCAGATTTCGTGGCGCGGACCTGGCTGGGCGACCAGTTCGCCGGCGAGCAAGCCTTCCGCGGGCGCAGCGCGGAGCGCCAGAACATCGATGTTCCGATGCAGTGGCTGGCCGATCATGAACCGGTGGGTCCGCTGCTGATTGCCAAGCGGGGCGAGGGGCGCCTGTACTACCGGATCGGACTGGACTACGCGCCCAGGTCGCTCAAGCTCGATCCCGCCCAGCATGGATTCGAGGTGCAGCGTCGCTATGAGGCGATTGACGATCCTGCCGATGTGCAGCGACTCGATGACGGCAGCTGGCAGATCCGCGCCGGTGCCAAGATCGCGGTACAGGTGACCATGATCAATACCGCGGTTCGCCATCACGTGGCCCTCGTGGATCCGCTCCCGGCCGGGCTGGAAGTGATCAATCCGGACCTGACGCCCAGCCTGGCGTCACCCGGGAATCCGAGGCCGCTGTGGTCAGACGGCGGCCGCGGCGGCTGGTGGTGGGGACCCTGGTATCAGCATCAGAATCTGCGCGACAACCGGGTCGAGGCCTTCACCACGCTGCTGCCGGGCGGGGTTTACCAGTACAAGTATGAAGCGCGGGCAACCACGCCGGGCGAATTCGTGGTTCCACCGGCCAAGGCCGAGGAGATGTACGAACCGGAGAGCTTCGGTCGCAGCGGCAGCGATCGGGTGGTGATTCGCTGAGGATTCGGTCGGCCGGACGCTGGAAACGGCGTCGGTCGACCGAATCGCCATGAGTAGATCCGGCACTGGTTGAGCCTGACTAGGAAATCACCGCGCCTTCGCATCCGTCTGGGGCATGGGAGAGCAGCCTTGATGGGAATGTTCAGCACGGACCTGTCAGCGCGACGGAAAGGCGGGGTGTCGCCAAGCCATCGAGCGTCGGGTACCGCGATCAATGCTGCTTGCGCCACAGCGTTCGTTACCGGGAAGCACGCGCTGGCAAGCGCCGGAGACCCCAGAGTAGGCGGCCTACTCGGTGATCAGCCTGCTCGCCTGCTCTCAGGGAGGCGATACCGCGACTTGACCGCCTTGTCGGTGGCGTGAACGGTGCTGAACTGCGCCGGGACCGGGCTATTTCTTCAGCTGTGACTTGAAGTAGTGGACCGAGTGGACGAAGGCGTCGCGCACCCGGTCGAGATCCTCGACGATCGATTCCCAGTTCTTCAGTCCTTCCTCGCGGAAGTTCTGGAACTTCTCGCGGGCGTCCGCCGACTGCGCCTTCAGGCGTTCGTATTCCTCTTCGAGATTGGCCTTGGCCTGGGCGCCGATCGCTTTTGCACCGGCCTCAAACTCCTTCAGCCTGGCATTGAGATCGTCCAGTTCGGCCTTCAATTGCTCGAAGTACTCGTCGCGGGTGCTCATCAAAGTCGCTCCTGTGGCGGTTGCGCTAGCCATAGAGATTGGGTTGGGTCAGGACGACTCAAGTGTCCGTTGCGTCCAGTGCGAATCCCAGGGGGCGCGTGACACCCCGAACTACGGTCAGCCGTAACGCCGCTCGTGGGCGCGCAGGGTGGATTCCACCCGGTCCAGCGCCTGCTGCATCCGCTCGGCGATCGACTTGCCGGCGTTGTTCGAAGCCAACAGCGGTGCCGTGTGTGCCGCACACAGGTTTTGCGCGCCGCGCCATTGCTCGATCAAGCCACTCGCCCAATCGCGGAATTCCGCGGCGGCACCGGCCTTCTTCTCCAGCGCCTGCGACAGCGTCGGATGCCAGCTGAGCCGGTCCGGCTTGCCGAGCAGACGCAGCGGCAAGGGCAGCCGCATGAACATCAGGGTGTCATCGGAGTGAATGGTCTGCGAGGCCTTGTGCAGCGCCAGCACCGAAGAGAAGTGGATGTTCTGGTTATCGCTGATGAAGTCCACGCCGGCCGGAATGGCGAATTCCAGGTCATCGGCGTAGCGGCTGTGCAGCTTCTTGTGTTCGGTGCGCAGGTCGTGCCAGGGCAGATCCGCAAAGCGTTCGACGTGGCGAGCGGTGCCGTGCAGCCGCGCCTTCGGGTAGCGCTGGTGCATCGCCTGCACATGCATCGTATGGAAGGGATGCAGGTTCAGAATGGCCTCGATGTGCTCGCTGCCGCCGGTGATCTGCTCGATCTCCGCGGCGAGGTCATCACTCAGGGTGTAGGAATCGAGAAAAACGAACTTGCCGTTGGCGCGCTGGATCAGCGAGATCTGGGTGCCGATGTCGATCAGACCGGCGATCTTGAAAGAGCCACGAATATTCCAGAAGCCGTTGCCGACATCGATCAGTTTGCGGCTCATTGGATGGTTCCTGCTGGATGGGAATGATCCCCAGCCTAGCAGCTGGGGATCGCGTATAGCCCGACGAGCCCCCGCTAGTCGGTGGGCACCGCCGTAATTGGCTGACCCTGCGCGTCGAGCAGCCGCAGGCGCAGATCTGCGGCCCCAGTTTCGCCATAGGTGGGCGCGGAGAGTACCTTCACGCTGGCGCTATGTGGGGTGGAGATGCAGAAGCCGGCAAAGCCGCTGACTCCGCCAAACGGGTGCTCGGCGTGGTAGCCGCCGACCACCGCACCACCTTGCAATGCACCGCCCAGGAAAATCGCGTTGGTGGCCTGCATCTCCAGGAAAAACTGGCCTTCCGCCGGGCCGCCCACCAGCTCGGGGCCAGCGCCCTCAGGCGCGACCGTGACCACGTAGTAGCCCATCGGAACGGTCCGCGTGAGATTCACCGGGGCGGACAGGCTCAGCGTCGAGACCTCTTCGGCAAACAGTTCGGTTTCGGATCCGACCTGCCGCAGGATCTGGATTCGCACCGGCAGGCTGCCGTTGGCATCGTCACTGGGGCTTCCGGTCGCGGTCAGACTCAGGACCATCAAACCGCCGCGGTTGTCCACCACGTTGACCCCGGCAAAACCGACCTGTCCGGCATCGATCAAGCCGCCAAAGTTGAGTCCGCCCTGGAGCAGCCGGGTTCCGGGATCGTCCAGCAGCAGCTCCATGCCAAAAATGCC
>JAGRJL010000669.1 GCA_020442775.1 Lysobacterales bacterium
GGGAGTACTCGCGGACTTCCGCCCCCAGAAAGGTGTCCTTGAACTGCACCATTCCCGAGTTGGTAAACAGCAAAGTGGCATCGTTACCGGGTACCAGCGGGCTAGAGGGCACGACGTGGTGGTCCTTGCTGGCGAAGAAGTCCAGGAAGGCCTGACGGATTTGATTGCTGCTGAGCATGGACGCGGTATGCGGTGGCAAACGGACCCGCTAATGTACCGAAGAATCGGCTCACTGAGGGTGAATCGCCCTCGGATCCGTGTCATGGACGACAAAATGCCGGGGGTCGCGGGGTAGCTCGATGCCGGCTGGGACCTGCGCCGAGCTCTCGAGCATCTCTCCGTGGTCAGGCCGCGGCAGGCGGGTTTGCGCCGACCTCGCTTTCATTGGGCCGAAGGTTCGATCGCTCACGGGGCGATTCGCTCATCACTCGATTTCGACCGCTGCGTTTCGCCAAATAGAGGGCGTCATCAGCACGCTGTAGCGCCGCTTCGGGCTTTTCCAGGCCGATGTGCCAACGGGCGACACCGACGCTGATGGTCACTTTCAGGCCCTGGCAGTCAGCCCGTTCGATCGCCAGACGCAACTGTTCAGGCAGGTCGGCTGCTGACCCGTCTGGTTCGCCCGGCACGATGACCGCAAATTCCTCGCCGCCATAGCGGTACAGCGGAGTTCCGGGTCTGAGGTTATTGCTCAGCGCTTGCGCGACCTCCGCAATGACCCTGTCGCCCACCAAATGCCCATGATGGTCGTTGATTTCCTTGAAGTGATCGATGTCCAGCAAGAGCAGGTCGCGATCACCAGCGGAGCCCTGGGAGTCGAGCGCGGCAATCGCCTGATTGAAAGTTCGCCGATTGAGGCAGTTGGTCAGGGCATCGTGGGTGGAGTGAAAGCGCAGCAGTCTGGCGGCATGATTCTGCAGCAAGGCATAGGTGTACATGAAGCACACGGTGAGTCCATAGCCGCTGGCGAAGCGGATTACTTCGATGGGCGTCAGCAGCAGCGAGGTGATCCAGGACACATAAACGCCGTAGGCGATCATGCTGGCCAGTGCTGCGCCTGGCCGCAGCAGGAAGATCAGCAGCGGTGGCAGCACATAGGCCCAATACTGCATCGCGCGGCCGTGATAGAAACCGTAGGCCGGCACCAGCACCAGTAGCGCGGCGATTGCCAGGAAGAACAGGGTTGCACCGGTACGCTTGGGCAGCAGCAACAGTCCGCAAACGGCTGCAGTTGCCACCGCGAGACTGATCCAGGCCAGACGCTGTGTGTCGGCCAGGCCCAGATGTCGATTGATCAGCGCCAGGGTCACCATCAGGACGCAGATCAGCAGCCCAAGCACCAGCGCCACCCGCCAGCGAAGATTGTCGCTCAGGGTGGCATATGGATCAGGCTGAGGAGCGGAGTTCAGCAAGCGCGGTCCTGCATTGGTGGCCTTGGCTCCGAGCAAAAAAGATGCCAGCTCGCGGCGCCGCAAGCTTGACCTTCAACTGCGGCTGCACCGACGCCAGGTCAGGGGCGGGGTATCTCCCCGAGCACCTGTCTGACTGTTTGCTCAGGATAGCCCCTGGCGGCAAGGAACCGTGCGCGCCGGCTCCACTCCTTTGCCGAATCCGGGGGCGCATCGCCAAATCGGCGCTGACAAAGCCCCTGAGCCTGGGCCAGCCAGTCGATCGGCTCGCCGTTGTCATCGCGCATCGCGCCTGGACCGGGCGACTTGACCCCAGCCTGCTGCAGCCTGGAGGCAATCTTGCGCGGACCGTCGCCGCGACTCAGACCCTGGCGCACTCTGGCTTGCGCGAATCGCTCTACGCTGAGCAGGCCGTCATGTGCCAGTTGTGCCAGTACGGTGCCGATGACCTCGGTTTCAAAACCAGCAGCTGCCAGCTTGCGCTGCAGTTCCGCCGGGGAATGCTCTCGACGCGCCAGCAGGTTCAGCGCGCGAGAGCGAATTTCGCTCTCGCTGGCTGGGTCCTTCATGCCAATCAGGCCTCGACTTCATTCATGTCGGGCGCCTTCATCGGAATGTTGCCGAGCAGCTTGGCCCGCAGCTGATCTTCAATGCTCTTGGCCAGTTCCTTGTTTTCCTTCAGGTACTGGCGGACGTTTTCCTTGCCCTGGCCGATCCGGTCACCGTTGCAGCTGTACCAGGCGCCTGACTTGTCGATCAGGTTGTGGGCGACGCCATGCTCGATCAGTTCGCCCTCGCGGGAAATACCCTCGCCGTAGAGGATTTCGAACTCGGCCTGGCGGAAGGGCGGGGCCATCTTGTTC
>JAGRJL010000670.1 GCA_020442775.1 Lysobacterales bacterium
CCCTTCTGCCGCGGAGGCTCCTAGCCAGCCCGCATCCCATATTGCTCGCCTGCTGCGGACGCCAAACCCCGCGGCCTGGGGCGATCTGCGCCTGACGGTCGGCGCGAGAAAGTGAGGCTACAGCTTCGACGCCGTTTGGCTGCGTGGAGCGCACCAGCGGGTTCTTGACGTCCTGGCGACGAAGATGCGCGAGAGGCGGGCAGGTCGCCAGGACCCGGCAAGGCTCAATCCATGGGCAGACGCCTCCCGCGCGCAAATCGGCGGCGCGACGAGGTCACCGGTGCTTGTGGTCAGAGGTCCTGGTGGTAACGGACGTAGGGGACGCGCGAGAAACTTTCGGTGGTTTCTTCAGCGGCCGGATCCAGCAGCCGCGGCGGCTTGCCGTGGGTCACCAGATTTTGCGCACCAACCGAGATCACGCCCTGCCACGGCAGGCGCCAGCTGAAGCCCAGATCCAGACCGGCCCAGGGCAGATAACCCTGCACGTCAGGCAGATCAATAACCCTGGTGCCCAGGTGAGCCGTCAGATTGCCTTGCTGTACCGAGAAGGACAGCGTGCCCTGATCGAGCAGCACCGGCGCACCCTGGCTGGCAATGTCAACCTGTGCTCTGGCCAGTGCCATTCCCAGTCCGATCTGGCTCTCGCTGTCGAGTTCCAGAACTGCCTGCAGACTGACGCTGTCGCTGCTGAACGGCGCCAGCAAGGGCGACAGGCCCATGTCAGCGGTTGACTCGAGGCCCAATGGTGGCGGAACCGGGTGCAGCGCAGCGGTGGTTGTGATGTTGGGCAGCGCCAGCGACAGGTCCTGTCCTTCGGCATGCTGCACCGACACCCCGATCCATCCCTGATTGAGCTGCAGATCCGCGCCCAGCCCGGTGACGGTGGTCCGTCCCCGACGTCCCGCGGTTCCGAAGGAATCGCACAGATCAGGGCGCAGCGGTGCCAGTTCCGGCTGTTCCATCAGGCCGACGCAGGGTTTGAATTCACTTGCTGCGAGCATGCCGCGCAAGCGCAGACGATCCAGCACTGGGACCTGGCCGGTTGCCTGTACGCGACTGACATTACCCGCCGCCAACGGGGCCTCGACTTCGGAAACGTTGAGAAAACCCAGGAGAACGCCATCACCCGGAAGCGCGGCCGGACTTCCCGGGAAGGGGAGGGCCTGAGGGGTAGGCAGCAACACCACCGGTACCCAGTTGTCGTCGGCAATAGAGCGGTTGCTGGCCAGCAGTTCGGGTTGATAAGCCGTTTGCGCACTCAAGCCAGCCGAGCACATCCACAGCACCGATGCCATCCACGCCTTGCGTGTGACCACCTTCACGACCGCCTAGCCTCCCTCTCGTGTCTCGTGTTCTGCATATCCCTAGCAGACCCGGCTTTCGCCTCAGGGTTCCCCGTTTGCCGGCAACGCATTGATCAAACCAGTCATGATTCAATTGCGGCCGGCTGCTTCCTGTCCGGAGCACCCGTATGCCATTGTATTGCAAACGTTAGCGCAGTGTTAAGAGGGCAACGCGCAGATTACCGTGATCGCGGTCCGATTCGCGAAATTTGCGTCGAGTCTCAACGCTGTTTGCGCTCTGATTTCAGGAGTCTTCATGCATTTTCCTCATGGCTTCCTTTTGGCGCTTCTGGTCGGTGGATTGTTGAATGCCGCCGAGTCAGCGGCGCAAACCGCTGAAGTGGTGATCGCGCCTTACGCAATCGTGGGTTCCATCGAACAGACCCG
>JAGRJL010000671.1 GCA_020442775.1 Lysobacterales bacterium
TAGCGTGGCGCGGCGCTTGCTCCCCGCCTCAGTCAGCACCAAGGTGCCTTGGTCAAACTCGAAAGCGGCCAGCGCGAGCCTGGCTGGCGGCTTCTTCCCGGGCGCCAGCCAGCGCAACCGGCCGGCAATCATCAGATGGATGACCGCAAAATGGTCGTCTCCAAAGCCGATCACGATGCGCTTGCCGATGCGCCGCAAGGCGCTCACCGATCGACCGATGAATGCCTCTACCGGCGGCTTCACCGTGCGCAGCACGAAGGGGTTGAGCAAGCGCAGCTGACGCAGCGGCGATCCGCGGAATCGGCGTGCCATCGCCTCCAGGTAAACCTCGATGTCGGGCAACTCGGGCATCGGTCACTCCAGTGCCGAACAGGGGTGCACCTTGATTATCGCCGCTATTCGGGCAGCCGGATCCCGGACAGAATCAAAAGGCGCTCGGCGATCTCGGCAACACCGCCTCGCGCCAGTGACCAACGTTCAACGGTCCAGTAGCGGCGCCCGGCGCGAAGCTCGATCAGCCGGGTTGAGCCATCGAGCGTAAGCGGCACAGGCACCCGGTGGTGGCGGCCCGGCGAGGCCAACATGAACGGGATCACCACCCGCCTGCACTGGACCGATCAGCCCTACCGCTGGCACGTCAACGACGGTCAGGAGGTCTTCGTGGTGCTCGACGGACAGGTCCGAATGCACTACCGCGAAAACGGCAGCGAGCACAGGATGACGCTGGACAGCGGGGATATCTTTTGCGCGTCGGTGGGAACCGAGCACGTCGCTCAACCACTGGGAGTCGCGAGAATTCTGGTGGTCGAGTCCGAAGGCAGCGTGTGAATATCCGGGAGATTGACCGCGTGAGGATCCGAACTTGCCGAACTATCCCGAACTGGCGGCCATTGCTGCCACGTTGCTGACCTCGCCCAGCCTATCGCGGAGCAAGGCGCACCACGGCGCCGGCGGACGCGGCAACCGAAGATTCATCAACCATGCGGGCTAGAAGCCTTCTGGCATCAGCGATCGGCCCCACAGATAGAGGACACCGACCGCGAGAGGCAACAGGAAATGCGCCGCAGTTCGCCAGCCACCCAGACTGCGCCGCTGGGCCAAGCCAAGGATCGGCAAACACAGCCACGCCGGGGCGCCGGCGTAGGCGGCCAACACGAAGATCAGCTGCAGTTCGCCGTAACCCGCATTGGCCGGATCGGGAAACCATCGATACGCGCTGTAGCCCATCACTACCAGGGCGCCGATCCCCCACAAGAACGATACCCAGCGTAAGGCGGATGCGATCATCCAGTTGACCTCCTTGTCTTTGGCTGCCTGATCGGCAACCGCGCGCATGGTAGCCCGGATTGGAGATGAACTCTCGCGTCGGCGGGTTGCCTGCCTTGCCGCGCTGTAGTCCGGGCTTCAGCCAAGCTTCGCACTGACGCTGCTCGGCCAGCAGAGCTGCCGCGCGGACTAAACTATCGCATCCCGGCGCGGGCGCCTGCGACTTCGAGTTCGCCGAGTGAGCACATCGTCGAAATGGCAAATCGGCACCGATCTGGTGTTGGATGTACCCGAGCGCACTCTCAGCTGCGCCGACCAGGGCATCAGTCTGCCCCCGCGAGCCTTCGATCTGCTGGTGCGCCTGGTCGAAGCGAACGGACGGCTGGTGACCAAGGAGCAATTGCTGGAAGAGGTCTGGCAGGACCGTCTGGTTGAAGAAGGAACCCTGGCGCGCCACATCTGGCTGTTGCGAAAGGCGCTCGGTGATGCGGCCGAGCTGCTGGAAACCGTTCCGAAGTCGGGCTATCGGCTGCATGCAGCCCGGCCCTTCGAGGCGAAGGGTCCAGACGACCCAGCGTCGGTCTCAGTGCGCGGCCGGTCCCCGGCCCTGGCACCCGCGGTGGTGGCAATCGTCCTGGTCGTGATCCTGGCTGGGTGGTTGGCAACTCGCGCTGATCACCGCCAGTCACCGATGGAATCGACGCTGTCGGCCCGAGCCGAACAGGCACAGCTGCTGGGATTGCGCGCACGATCGTTGATCGCCCGCCGCGGTGAATCGGACCTGATGAGCGCGGTGCAGCTCTATCGACAGGCGATTGAACTGGCACCGGACTCTGCCGATCTGCACGCCGGACTGGCCACTGGCCTGGCCTTGCTGTCGGGCGTCTCTCTTCCTGCCAGCGCCTATGAAAGCGCCCGCAATGAAGCCACGCATGCGCTTGAACTGGCCCCCGAAAATGTCGACGCAACTGCCGTACTGGGCTTGATTGCGATGAATCGTGATCGTGACTGGCCGGTCGCAGAAGCGGCGTTTCGCCGTGCGCTTGCAATCGCGCCAGATCACGCCCGTTCGCACCATTGGCTGGGTGAGTTGCTGGTTCTGGTGGGCGAGCGACAGGCGGAGGGGCTGGCCGAATTGCAGCGCGCACATCAGCTGGCCCCAACTGAAGTCGCTATCGCCAGCGATCTGGCCAAGGCTGCCTATTTTTCCCGGCGCTACGAGGAAGCGATTGCGGCTGCGACTCGCGCGATCGAGCTCGATCCCACCTTCGCCCATTCGCATCGCTGGCGGGCCCTGGCTCTGGTGGAAACCGATCATTGTGGGCAGGCCCTGGACGATGCCCGTGATGCGGTCCGCCTGGACCAGTCGATCATCGTCAGAGCCGAACAGATCTACCTGCTGGGTCGCTGCCAGGGCACGGAGGCCGCGTCCCAGTTGGCCGCCGCGATAGAGGCGGAGGCCAGTGCTGGCTATGTCTCTCCGATCGCACTGCTGCTGATCCGACTAGGTACCGGACAACCAGAGGCGGCCCTTGATGCGCTTCAACAGGCCGTCGACAGCGGCAATATGGTGCTCGGGGTCGCCACCGCCCCCTCTCTGGATGCGATTCGCGTCGAGCCGCGCTTCGTGGCGATACTGGCGAAACTGCGAAGCAGTCAGAGCGACGTAAACACCCGGTAAGAATTCGATCAGGATTCATCCGCCGATGCAGCTGACACTGGGGTGGTTTCCATCAGTGGAGCAGGCGGATGAGCGCTCTGAATTTCGGCGGCTGCGGCTGGGCCGGTGGAGCCATCTCGATGCTCCTGGCCCTGGCCGGATGGGCGGGACCATGCCACGCGGGAACGCCGATTCGCGCAGCCGCCTACGTCGCCGAGCTCCAAACCGAGCGCCTTTACCGGATCGCCTTTCGCTGGGATGGGGCGGCGACCCTTGAGGTGGACAGCCCGCAACTGATCGCCACCGCGCAGGCCGGCGGCGGCGTGCACTTCGCCGACGATCTGGTTTACGTCACTGGCGCTGGCAGTGTGACTCGGGTAGTACTCGGGAGCGGCACAACGAGCACGGTCAGCACTTTCAACAATGCCAATGCCTGCAGCGCCGATCCGGGACGGGCCTTCCTCTACTGCGGCTGGCATTTCGGACTGAGCCGGGTTCCTCTGCAACCGCTGGCCAACGGCACGCTGGTGCCGCTGATGGGTGCTGATACCAACTTGACCAACATCGTCTTCACGCCGGCCNNATGGAATCTTCTATTCAACCGGCACGGAGGCAATAATCGGCGACTTCGGCAGTCTGGATCTGGGCTCCGGCAACACGGTCCGCTTGCAAACCAATGCGTTCGCAACCGTCATCACCTGGGATCGGTTCAGCGCTCGAATACTGCTCGCCAATCTGGGTCGAGCCCGGCTGATAGACCCCGCTAATCCCAGCGCAATCGAGAGTCAACGCGACGACAGCGCAACCCAGAACTATCTGTCCCTCAATCCCAGCGGCCGCGGCCATGCGATCGGCACCCTTTGCTGTACGACCGAGGCCCGCCTGGTTCTGCTGGACTACT
>JAGRJL010000672.1 GCA_020442775.1 Lysobacterales bacterium
CCATCGAGTGATAGGCGCGAAAGACGTAAACGCTGGCGTCAACCAGATAGAGCCGCTCTGATGAGGTACTCATCGGCAGATTGGAAAACTCATGAAGGGGAATGTCTGTACGGTCGTGGCCATCAGCTTAGCCCGCATTGTTCATCAATGTTCGAACAATACGGGCCAAAAGCGCAGCGCCCTGTCAGGCAAGGGCCGACCTCAGCCAACCCAGCCATCGTGAATTCTCCCGGGCCCTGCTCTGCCTGGGCCCTGAGCCCTGGGCCCTCTTCCCTAGGCCCTTCCGCTCTATCCCTGATCAGGTGTCCGCGGCCGGGTAATCTGCGCCGGCGGCAGCGTGTCCATGCCCATATCCGCGGGCACTTCGTAGATTTCGCGCGGCTTGGGCTGGGCCCCGGCCATCAGCTTGCCGTCGGGTCCGTAGAGGTCACGCTGGGAGTTGGCGATGAAGTAGAAGCTGTCGCCGACCAGCGCGCCCACGGTGGGTTCGACCAGCGCCGGCTTGTTGGCCTCCAGCGGCATCACCCGGGTCACCGCAGTGCCATCTGCCGACAGGGTGTAGCGGGAGATGCGCTTGGGCTGGTTGACGTTCTGCACCGCGATCAGATGGTCCTTGTACCAGGCCAGGTATTCGATGCCGCCGAAGTTCTGACCGTCCAGCTTCAGATTGATCACCTTGGCCTGATTCATGTCGGCCGCGAGCAGCCCCAGTTCGTAGTCGGACAGGTACAGGAAGCGTTCCTTGGGGTCGACCGCAATGCCGCGCAGGTTGACCGATTCGGGCAGTGCGACGAGCGGTTCGATGGCGCCCTTGATCCGGTAGAGCTGGTTGGAAACCCCGTCGACCGCGTACACGGTGCCGCTGGCGGCGACAGTCAGCGCGCCGACCAGATGCGGCTTGCCGTCACCGGGCAGTTCGAAACGCTCCTGCAGCTTGCCGCTGGCCAGATCCAGACGCACGATCACCCCGCGGCCCAGCTCCTCGCGGCGATAGCCGGAGAAGTGCGGCAGCATGGTCGAGGCCAGCCACAGCGAGTTGCGCTGATTGTCCACCGCCAGCGCCAGCACGCCCCACCAGTCACCCGGATTGGCCGGTTTGGCCCGCTCGCTGACTTCGCCATCGGCGCTGACCGCGAGCACCTGCCCGGTGCGCGCCGAGCCGACCAGAAAGCGCTTGGCCTTCTCGTCGTAGCCCAGCGATTCCAGCAGTTCCACGTCGCTGTGAACCGTCGCCACCACCTTGCCCTGGCCCCAGGGATTAGCGTTCACCTGCAGACCTTCGACGATGTACTTGTAGGCGTTGGTCTTGGAGATCGGCTCGAAAACTTCGGGCAGGGTGCTGGGGTCGTAGGACAGGCCCTGAGCCTGCATCCGCAGCAGCAGATCATAGGCTGGGGTCTTCATGTCGCGCTCGCCGTAGGCCTGTGCCAGCTTGAACATGAAGGCGCCGTTGTAGGGCCGCAGCTTGACCAGCCGCTCCAGCGCATAGGTGTAGCGACGCAGATCGCCCTCGTCGTACCAGTTCTTGGCCCGTGACATCAGCTCGGTCACGCTGTCGATCCTGGCCAGTTCCAGTTCGGTATCGGTCGGCAGCGGGGTCGGCGCGGTCGGCAGCGCCTGCGCATGCACCGCGGATGCGCTCAGGCTGATCAGCAGCATCAGCACATAGATCATCGCTTTCATTGAACGAGCATTCCGATTGAAAAGGTGGGGGTAGACTGCCCGCGGGCCAAAGAGTTCCGCAGATTCTTTGGCGAAGCGCGGAAATGCCGGATCAGCAGGATATTCAGCACTGGGCCAGCGACTGCAGAGCGAGCGCGCCTATACTGCGGCGATGAACGACGACAACATTGTCTACAGCGGCCGCTACCTGCGGATGCGCAATCAGGACGGCTGGGAATACGCCGAGCGGACCAACCCGCAGGGCGCGGTGATCGTGGTCGCCACCACCCCGGCCAACAAGGTGCTGATGGTGGAGCAATACCGGCTGCCGATCCGTGCGACCACCCTGGAGTTTCCCGCCGGGCTGATCGGCGATGACCCGGGCCAGCAGAGCGAAGCGGTAGAGCGCGCGGCCAGACGCGAACTGATTGAGGAAACCGGCTGGTCACCCCGGCGGATCGAGCCACTGATGCACGGTCCCAGCTCGGCCGGCATGAGCAACGAGATCATGCACTTCGTGCGTGCCTTTGATCTGGAGAAGGTCGCCGAGGGCGGCGGCATCGAGGGCGAGCAGATCACCGTGCACGAGATTCCTTTGGACCAGATCGCCAGCTACGTCGCCGAGCACGCCCAGCGCGGTTATCTGATCGACCCCAAGGTCTATGCCGGAATCTATTTTCTGGAGCGTGATGCCTGGGGCCAGCCCTGGTAGGCGTTGGCATCTGAGCGCAGGCGCAACCGCACTGGCTGGCTCTGCGCCGGCTGCTGCGGTTAGCATCTGCAGGGTCTAGCCAAGGAACCCATCGATGGACGGTCTCGTCAGCAACAGCCACTATGCCCAGCACCTTGCCGAGCAGCTGCGGCGAGCCGATCGCGCGCTGGAGCAGACCGACTACGACAGCCTGCTGATCGCCAGCGGCGGTCTGCGCTACCAGTTTCTGGACGACAACCCCTTCCCCTACCGACCCAATCCGCTGTTCCGCAGCTGGATTCCGGAGGTCTCCAGCAACGACTGCTGGATTGCCTACAAACCGGGGCAAACGCCGACGCTGATCTACCACCAGCCGGCCGACTATTGGCATCAGGTGCCCTCCGACCCCGCGGGCGAGTGGACCAATCATTTTCAGGTGGTGGTTTCACGCCGCCGCGA
>JAGRJL010000673.1 GCA_020442775.1 Lysobacterales bacterium
GTTTTCGTACGCGCCCTGTTGGTGGGTCGCGATGCGCAGCTGTGGATGGGCACCGATGCAGACCCGCTGTGGCGATTCGATCCGCAGCGCGAACGCTTCGAGGTTTTCCGCCATCAGGTCACCGATCCAGACAGCCTGGCGCACGACAACGTGCGCGCGCTGGTGGAAGATCAGCAGGGCCGGATCTGGGTGGGAACTCGCGAAGGGCTGAACTACTGGGATCCACAGAGCGGAAAGCTGCAGCGACAGGCACACCCGCTGGGCGCCGATACGGTGGAGCTGGACGACCGCATTCTCGCCCTGGCGATCGATACCGGTGGCGCGCTCTGGGTGGGCGCTTGGAATGGTCTGAGCCGGCGGGCGTCCGGGCAGGAGCAGTTTGAGCGGGTCTTTGGCGTTTCCGAACAACACAGCCTGAAGGGGATCCAGATTCTCTCCTTGCGACCGCTCAGCGACGGGCGGCTGGGCGTAGGCACCGCGCAGAGCGGAAGTTTTCTGCTGGACCCAGTGAGTCTGGAGCTGCGCTCGGTGCCGCTTGGAGCAGCCTCGGCCATCGGCATTGCCTCCTATTCGCTGGTGATGCTGCAGCCCAGTCCGGACGAACTCTGGATGGGTGGTTTCGGCGGGATCATGGTGCTGGATGCGCGCAGCGGTGAGCTGCTGCGACAGCTGCGTCCGGATCCTTCAGTCGCTTCCAGTCTCGGACATTCCCAGGTTCGCGCG
Organism: Lysobacterales bacterium; assembly: GCA_020442775.1. GTDB lineage: Bacteria > Pseudomonadota > Gammaproteobacteria > Xanthomonadales > SZUA-5 > SZUA-5. The sequence goes on from JAGRJL010000673.1 coordinate 724, forward strand.
ATGCTGCTGGATCAGGCCGGACATGTCTGGATTGGCGGCTATGGCGGCGGACTGCAGCGTCACGATCCTTCCAATCAGGCGATCCGCGTGCTCCATCACAGCGCCGCTCGCGAGCAAACCCTGAGCGCGCCGTCGGTGCAGGCGGTGCTGGAGCTGGCCAACGGCGAAATCTGGGTCGGCACCCGGGAAAACGGTATCGATGTGGTGGATCCGGCGCGCGGACGGGTAGGCGGCTGGCGCGCAGATCCCGATGATCGCGAGGCGCTCAGCCATCCGCTGATCCTGAGCCTGGAGCAGACGGCGGATGGCTCGGTGTGGGTCGGCACCTTGGCCGATCTGCATCGTTTCGACCCAGACCAACAGCGCTTCAGGCGCTATCCCACCGCGCAGGGGTTAAGCGGCAACACTGCCCGTCGCCTGCTTGCCGGTCAGCAGCACGACCTGTGGATCGGCAGCAATGCCGGGCTGATGCACTGGTCACCGCAAGAGGACCGGATCCGCAGCGTCCCCGACTCACAGGGCTCACGGGACAGCACCGATATCAACGCGCTGGCGCAGGCCGCCGATGGTCGCCTTTGGGTGGGTGCCGCCAGCGGGCTGTATACCGTCGATCCCCAGGGCCAAACCCTGATCGAGGTGATCGGCGCCGGCGATCGTGATCGCAGCCTGCTCCACGCTACCGTGGTGGGTCTGCTGATTGATCGCAGCGGACAGCTGTGGATCGACACCAACAACGGCCTGCTGCGGATGCTCGCCTACGACAACGATGGTGCCCGAGTGGAACGCCTGGGGGTGAAGTCGGGCGAGCCGGTGGAGCCCTTCGGTGCCAATCTGCTCGAGGATCCGCAGGGGCGGATCTGGACCCACCATCACGTCTACGATCCGGGCTCCGGCCAGCGCTTCCAGCTGACCCGAGCCGACGGTGCCGATCTGGGCACCGGCTGGTACCGCTCCTATACCGCGACCCGCTCGGGGCTGCTGCTGTTTGGCGGCAGCAACGGCCTGATGCTGGTGGACCCCAGTCGCTATCAGCCCTGGCGCTACCAGCCGCCGATCGTGATCAGCGAACTGCGGGTGGACGGACGACTGCGCGAACCGGGCAGCTACGCCGAAGGTCTGGTGCTGCCGCCCAGCGCCCGCGGCGTGCAGGTGGAGTTTGCCGCGCTGGATTATTCGGCGCCGGCACGCAACCGCTATCGCTACCGGCTGGTGGGCTTTGATCAGGACTGGCAGGACAGCGATGCCGGCCGCCGGCTGGCCAGCTACAACAATCTGTGGCCAGGCGACTATGAGCTGCAGATTCAGGGCAGCAACCGGGTCGGTCAGTTCGCCGATGAACCCTCGCGCCTGGCTATTCGGGTCCTCCCTGCCTATTGGCAGACAGTGTGGTTCGCCGCCCTGGTCGCCTTGCTGCTCGGCCTGCTGATTGCCGCTGGCGTCCGCCTGAAGACCACCCGGCTGCGCCGCCAACAGCGCGAGCTGGCGAATCTGGTGGCGGCCCGAACCGAGGAGCTGTCGCTGGCCAAGGAGCGCGCCGAAACCGCCCTGGATCAGCTGCAGGGCGCACAACAGCAGCTGGTGGTGACCGAAAAGCTTGCCTCGCTGGGCCAACTGGTGGCCGGCGTCGCCCACGAGATCAACACGCCTTTGGGTACCGCGCTGACTGCCGCCAGTCATTTACGTGATCAGACCCAACAGCTCTCGCGCAGCTTTGCCGAACAGCAGCTGCGCAGCTCGGATCTACAGAACTTTCTGCAAACCGCCGAGCGAGCCAACGCGTTGGTGGACAGCAATCTCGCTCGCGCCGCCCACCTGGTACGCAGCTTCAAGCAGATCTCGGCGGACCGCAGCTTCGATGAGCGGGTGCGCTTCGATCTGGCTGAGCGTCTGGAGGGACTGGTCGCCAACCTGCGTCTGTCCTGGCGACAGCGGCCGATCGAGCTGAGCCTGGCATGCCCGCAGGGGCTGAGTCTGGATAGCTATCCCGGCACCCTGGGACAGATCATCAACTCGCTTTGTCAGAATGCCCTGCTGCACGCCTATCCGGGGGCGGCCGCGGGCCAGATGCGACTGGAGGCCGATTCGGTGAGCACCGAGCGGGTGCAGATCCGCTTTAGCGATGATGGCCTGGGCATTGCCGAGTCCGATCTGGCGCGGGTATTCGAGCCCTTCTTTACCACCAAGCGCGGCCAGGGCTGCATCGGGCTGGGCCTGCACACGGTGTTCAACCTGGTGCATGCCCGACTGGGTGGGCAGGTCAGCGTGCGCAGTCAGCCCGGCGAGGGCACTTGCTTCACGATCGAGATTCCGCTGGCCGCACCGGCCTGATCAAGGCGGCTTGCTCGAGCTCTTCGATCAGGGCGTCCAGATCCGGGCGCAGCTGTGCCAGATCGGTGTCGAACTCGATCAGCAACCGCTCGGCCACCGCAGCCACGGAGGATTCTCGCAGCAGCAGCTCGAACATCCGCGATCCGCTGGGATTGAGCTCGAAGTACTGCCCCTTGGCGGTATCGAGCAGCATCACGCCATCGTCCAGCGGCTGCCACACCACCCCCGGGAGCAGTTCGAAGCATCCGCCCTGATTGACTTCGCCGATGGCCATCTCAGTGGTCCGGCGAGGGTGCCGGGAACGCCTGATAAGGTTGCCCGAGACGTTGGGTATCACCGAGGGTCTGCGCGCCCAGCTGGACCCAGGCGTGCGCGTAGCTGTTGCCATCTCGGCGCTGCGCACCCAACACCAGCCTGGGATTCAGTCCTCGGCTGCGGGCGGCCTCGATCAGCGCCAGGCTGCGGTGCAGACAAGTGCTGCCCGGCAGCCAGCGGGCCAACCGCCGCAATCGAATGACCGCTTGCGGGCCGTCTTCCCACGTCTGCTCGGCGGTTGCCTGCAGGGCCGCGCCGGCAACCGTGTCAAAGCCGCGCCGATGCAGTCGCCAGCGCACTCCGATCAGTCGCATTCCCAGTTCGACCCAGCCCGGAGCCTTCACTGCCAGGCCTCCAGCAGCTGCGCCAATCCGCGGCGAGCCGCCCGCCCGGGATCCTGCGGATCCTCGGCCAGGGTCAGCTCCGCGGACTGGCCATCGCCCAGTTGGCGTGCCATTTCGGTGGCCCAAAGAAAGTGTTCGCGCTGCATCGCTGCACTGTACATCCTCGCTCCTACCGTTGCAGCCAGCAGCGCTCTGGCCACTTCCGTCGTGGACAGCGGACGACAGGTGGTGACTGCAGCGCGGCGCAGCAGGATCAGTCGCTGCAGCGGGACAGATTGCGGCAGCAGCTTCGGATGTGGTCCCAGCTTGAGCTGTGGAAATCGCGGCCTGAGCTGACCCTGCTGATCCAGCGGGCTCAAGTCGTCAGCAAGGCGCTGCCAGCCTTGCTCTTCGGCGACCCGCGCCAGGGTGGATTTGCCACTGCCGGACGGGGCACTGATGAGCGCAGACTGGCCGCCCGGCGAAATGACCGCAGAGGCATGCAGCGCATGAATTCCGCGGCGGGCCAGCGCCAGCAGCAGCGGTGGGCCGAGCAGCGCTTCCACGCTGGCGCAGCGGGCATCATCCAGTGCCAGCCATTGGCCATCGGCATCGATTCGGCAATCCAGCTGGCTGCCGAGCCGCAAGCGGATCTGCTGCTGGCCATAGTCGATCCGGTAGCGAGAGCGGCGTTCGGCCAGCCAGCCGGTGCCGAGCACGGTTTCCATCCGCGCTGGATCAAACTGCGCCGGCGGTGCCTCACCTGTGCGAAGACCGTTGGCCGGGTTCAGCCAGGGGCCGAGCGCAAACGGCGTTGACCCTGCAATCACGGTCATGGCCCGATTAGCCTGGTCCATCACTGCGATCAGCGCATCGGTCGCGACACTAGATCAGCTCGCCCAGTCCGTCATAGATGCTCAGCAGCGCCGCCCAGACGGT
>JAGRJL010000674.1 GCA_020442775.1 Lysobacterales bacterium
TGTCGCCCTGCCGGGCGTGAGAAGGGACCCGACGATGCGCCGGTCGCGCGCTACGCGATCTTGTCGTATCCCCCCTATTCTCCAAACGCAAAAAGTCTCCCTTGCCACGGGGTCTGCGCCCACCTGCAGACCAGACTCTGAGAGGACCCAGCGTGCCGGCATGGCTGTTCTAACTCGGGAACGGCTCTCATGGATGCAGTGATCGACGCGCTAACTTTTGCTCGCAGTGAATTGGCCAATGCAAAATGACTGCTACTTGGCGTCGCGCATGCCCTGGACTTTGCCGAAGGCGATTCGAAACCACTTCGATTCGCGCACCAGTCCGCCGAAACCGTTTGCGGCTCGGTAGTCGCACCGAACCTCCCAGCCCTCGTCTACCGTCACCGGCTCCGTGCAGCCAATCACGTCGACGCTGCGGGGATCTCGGGCCACCAACTCAAGGTGACGTTCTACCTCGTAGTACGAGCCATCCCACGCGCTTCGCTTCGGCTTCTCGCCGTACTTCTTTTCGTGAAGGGTGAGCTCTTTCTTCGGGGGCTTTGGCTTCGATGCTGTCGGCTTGTTGCTCAGTGCGGACAGCTCGGGGTCCGGCTTGAGGACTACAAGGGCGAATGGAACGAAGATCACGGCCATCATCACCCAGAAGCGAAGCCGGTCCTTCATCGTTGGGGCGTGTTTTGGCGCGCGCTGATTGACTGGGCAACCGCAGCCAGGGCAATTCGACGCACGGTCCGAAATGTCGCGACCGCATTCACTACACCGAATTAGGGCCATGCATCCTCCTACAGCCAGCCAGCCGGCCGTCCACATCACCTGCCCAAGCACCTGAAAGCCGTCTTGGTCCAAAGAAACCTCATACGAAGGGTAGGCTTCATTTTTGGATTGCACCAGCACCATCCCGCCAGGTCGCCGGCGCGGCGTCGCCGGCTTGCCGTTCCTCTCGAGATAGCGCCACGTCATACGGGCTTGAGCCTTCCACTAGCTCACTATCTCAAGGCTCTGCCTTGGTAGATTTAAAGAAGTGCACTGGCACGGTGCGAGGTCGGGTGACGGTTTCCCTTCCTTTCGGCACTGACTCAGTGCCAGGCCTATTCCCCGATCGCTTGGCCTTGCACTGAATCGGTGCCGGTCTTTGCACTGGGTCAGTGCGGTCAGTTTTTCGCCATGAGTGCATTGGTGCGTGCTGCGCTTCCCAATCGTGCTTGGGACTGGAATCAATGGGCTCAGTGGTGATTGCGTACAAGGCCGCACCCAATACACAACCGCCAGGGCGCGTGGTGATGACGAACCCGGCGTCTTCCAACTCAGCGATGGCTTTGGCCACCACAACGCCGTTGGCGCCAAATCCAAACTTGCGCAACTCGCTGCGTGGAAGTGCCAATACGCCGTTGTTCTTGCCGTTGTACTTGCTGATCAAAACCATGAATGCCTTTACCGCGTTGCCTGATAGCTGGCGCCATTGGGGGCTATCGGTCACCATCTTGACGATCCTGCAGAAAGCGCCCTCCACTCTGCGACTCTTCAGCCGGGCTCGCTTTTGTGGGTCCTTCATTGGAATGATCCGGCGTACGTGCAAACGATCACGCTGAGGTCTTCCCTTGCTCCCGCTCAGCCACCATCCGGCCGACTAGCTCGCGCACCTCGGATTCATTGCAGCCGGCCGCCAGCGCTGCTTGCCAGCGGTCAACCTCTTGCTCCAGCCAGACCGCGCAGCGAGCGCTGAGCATGATTCTCGGTGGGTGCAGCCCGAGCTTTTCCAATTCTCGGCGGCGCTCGCGCTTGTACGGCGTGCGCTGATCCATTACCGCTGATCGCAACAGGCGATTACGCATCAATGTGTCCTCACGGTTGAACGTGGGACCAGCGTGGCGCAACAGCCTTCCGCAAAGTGCGACAAAAAATCAGCCGTTCGTCGGTTTCTTGCGGGCTCGTTGGATGCGGCGGCGCAGTGCCAGCTCCGCCTCTGCGGAAACCCTCGACGGATCGGCAGCAGAAACAACTTGAGCGACGGCGCGCGACAGCGACATGCCGCTGGCCTCCAGCGCCAACGCATCCGCCATCAGTTCATCGTTGTAGTCGATTGTCGCCAGAGTCGGACCGCGCTGCCCACGGCGTCGCTCAAGTCCTCCAAGCTGACGGTAGACTGCCGCCAGTTTTCGCAATGGCGGACCATCCTGGTCGTCTGGCGAAGTTGCTTTCCAGGCCTCTCCCCATTCAGGCGACCAGTAGCGAATCCTGCCGCGCACGCCACCGTCTCCGGTGGCATCGAACGAAATGGCAATGCCTTCATTCGTGCAGTCGATGCAATCAGCTCCTATGACCTCAGCTGTGCCAAACAGGCGTTGTGCATCCAGTTGTGCGAACGGCAGCGACAGCGATAGTGCGCCGCTGACAAAGCGACGCCATATCACCGTGCCATTCTCTGCAGCGGCACCACTGCGCCGCCCTGCGCAGGCTCGGCCAGGAACCGCGCCCAATCGGCCATTAACCGCGCGCGCTTGGCCAACACGTCGCTACGCAGATACGCAGCTTCGGTCTTGTCGTTGTTGGCGTGTGCTAGTGCCGACTCGATGACTTCCCGCTGATACGCGGTCTGTTCGGCTGCCCAGTCCCGGAAGCTGGACCGGAACCCGTGAACGGTCAGCCCAGTCTGCTTCATTTCCCGTTGCAACATCCGCAGCGGCGCCGCGATGGTCATGGTGCTGCCCTTGCGGATACCTGGAAACACGGCATCGGTAGTGCTTGTGCTCTCGAGTTCGCGCAACAGATCCACAGCAGCCGGTGATAGCGCTACCCGATGCGGCCGGCCGGCCTTCATGCGCTCGCCGGGAACGGTCCAGACAGCGCCGTCCAGGTCGATCTCGGACCAATGCGCACCGACGGCCTCGGAAGCTCGGGCGGCGGTCAGAATGATCAACTCCAATGCCTTAGCGCTGGCAGACTCCCGCTTGCGCAGTTCGGCCATGAATGCCGGCACCTGCGCGTATGGCATAGCCGGATGATGCTTGACCTTGGCGACCTTCGCGGCTCGCGGCAGCAGTTTGTCTAGGTTGCCCTTGAGCCGGGCGGGATTGTCGCCAGTGCGGTAGTTGCGTGCGGTGGCCCAATCGAGAACGGCTTCAATGCGCTGCCGCACGCGGGTTGCCGTTTCGGTCTTTGTGGTCCAGATCGGTTCCAGCAGCCCGACTACGTGTGTCGTCTCGATGCTGGCGACCGGCAGCGGCATGATCGGCGCCGCGTACTTGTCAAGCGTGTTCTGCCACTGCTGGCCGTGCTTCTCGTTGCGCCAGCTCGCCTTGTGCGCGGCTATGTATCGTTCCGCGCACTCCGCAAACGTCACCCGGATCGCGGCGGCAAGTGCATCCTTGCGCGCTTGCTTCTCGGCCAAGGGGTCGCGATCCTCGGCCAGCATCAGCCGGCAGTCAGCAGCTAACCGGCGAGCTTCCTTTAACGGAACCGCCACTACGGACCCTAGGCCACAGTCACGCAGCCTGCGCTTGCCGTTCGAAGTGTCGCTGTAGCGAAAAATCCAACTCTTGCCGCCACGCTTGACCGCCAGATACAGCCCGCCACCATCGGCATGCATGCCGGGTCCGGCATTCTTGACGGCCATGTCTGATAGCCGGTTGACCGCTCGCACCATTGCCATGTCCCCATACTCTTACCCATACAGAGTAGGCCGGTTATGGCTGGGTATCAATGGGGAACAATGGCGCTCGTAGGTCAGATATTGCAGTTCAAACAGCGCATTGCAGCGCCATTCTTTGGGGGTCGTCGAGATCTAATGGGCGACCAGTTTGGCGGACACCCCATCCGCCATCTTCCAGATGGCCTCAAGCTTCGAATCCCGAGTTGTCCAGCACCGCCTGCAAGGATGGGTGAGAACGCACGCGGGTACGACCAGATCGTCAGGAACGATCTGGCGTGAGCGGCCATCGATGCGGTTCGCTGCGCT
>JAGRJL010000059.1:0-1176 GCA_020442775.1 Lysobacterales bacterium
GACCAGCAATCCGGGCAGGCGGTTGCGGTGTACTCGCAGTTCCCGATTCAACGCCTCGATCCTGATCCGTATCGGCACCCGGGAAAGTCGCTGCCAGCGCGTGTCGGTCTCGCTTCGATAGGTCCTGGACCAGCGCGCGGCCAGCTGCGACCAGCGCTGCGAAAGTCGGGTCATGCGTGAACGGTTCAGCTCCAGCCGGTGGGCGGGCCAGTGTCCCTGGAGCCGCGCGCGCAGGCGCTCCAGCAGGCGCAGACGGTGCTCCAGCTGAGCGTGGCCGATTTGACGTGTACGCTGCAGTTGATTGCTCAATCGCTGCCGCAGTTGCGCAAGATCGCGCTGCGGACTGCGGCTGTGCAGGCGCGCACCAGCCTGGTCGTGGCGCTGGCTGAGCTGGCTCAGGCAGATCTCCAGATCGCGCTGCAGCCGCCGCCGCCGCTGCTCCAGGGTCATGGCCAAAGCGCTTGCGTCCGGTACGATAAGCTCTGCAGCCGCCGAGGGAGTGGGTGCGCGCAAGTCTGCGGCCAGATCGGCGATGGTGAAATCGATCTCGTGCCCGACTGCTGAAATCACCGGCTGCGGTTGACTGGCAATCGCCCGTGCGAGCAGTTCATCGTCGAAGGGAAGCAGGTCTTCGCGAGCGCCGCCACCGCGGGTCAGCAGCACCAGGTCGTAGCGCGAGCCCCGAGCTGCAATGGCAGCCAGCGCCTGGCGAATCTCGGCGCTGGCATCGGTGCCCTGCACCGCGGTGGCATAGAGGTCGACCTCCAATAGCGGCCAACGGCGGGACAAGATCGCCAGGACGTCATGAATCGCCGCACCCTTTGCGGAGGATACGACCGCAATCCGATTCGGAATCCGGGGCAGGGGGCGTTTGCGCTCGGCGGCAAACAGCCCCTCTGCGGCGAGCCGCGCCTTGAGCGCCTCGAAGGCCCGGAGAATCGCGCCCAGTCCAGCCGGCTGCAGCCGATCGATGATGAACTGGAAATCCCCGCGCGCTTCAAACAGGCTGATCTTGCCCCGGGCCTGAACCTGATCGCCATTTTGTGGTTGATCGGCAACCGCGCGATTGGCGGTCCGAAACATCGCGCAACGCAGCTGTGCACGACTGTCTTTCAGGGTGAAGTACCAGTGTCCGGAGGCAGCTCGGGTGAACCCGCTGACCTCAGCTTCTATCCA
>JAGRJL010000059.1:1341-12240 GCA_020442775.1 Lysobacterales bacterium
GCGATCGCCAGCCAGTGCGACGGGACCCGCGCCGAGTCAGGCATAATCCGCGCCCTGTTCCGCGAGTGCAGTGCGACGATGGCAGCTGAGATTCTGGATGGCCGAAAGCTGGCCGATGATCTGATCGACGAGATCAGGCGCCGCATTCTGGCTCGCCAGCGCGCCGGCCTGCGCGCGCCGGGGTTGGCAGTGATCCAGGTGGGCGAGGATCCGGCTTCGCAGGTCTATGTGCGCAACAAGCGAAAGGCTTGCGCCAAGGCCGGATTGGTGACCCGGGATTTCGATTTGCCTGCCGATTTCGGGCAGGCAGCGCTCCTGGAGCTGATTGATCAGCTCAATGCAGATCCGAGGATCGATGGAGTTCTGGTTCAGCTGCCGCTGCCGCCGCAGATCGACACCACTGCCGTGATCGACCGTATCCACGCCGACAAGGATGTCGATGGCTTTCACGTCGAAAGCATCGGGCGGCTGGCCCTGCGCAAGCCCGGACTACGGCCGTGCACCCCCAAAGGGGTGATGACGCTGTTGGCGCATACCCACAAGCCAGTGTTGGGGAAAGACGCGCTGGTGGTGGGAGCCTCCAATCATGTCGGCAGACCGATGCTGTTGGAGCTGTTGCTTGCTGGCGCAACGGTCACCTGTGCCCACAAGTTCACCAAGAATCTGGCCGAGCACGTAGCAATGGCCGACATTCTGGTCGTGGCGGCAGGGATTCCGGGGCTGGTCAAGGGAAGCTGGGTCAAACCCGGTGCGGTGGTCATTGATGTTGGAATTTCACGGCTCGCCGACGGTCGTCTGAGCGGGGACGTGGAGTTCGAAGTGGCCCGTGAACGGGCTTCCTGGATCACCCCGGTGCCTGGAGGCGTCGGCCCCATGACCGTCGCCACACTGCTGCAGAACACGCTGCAGGCCTGCGAGTTTGGCGAGGCCCGCCTCAACTGACAGCTCCTATCCGGGGCAATTTGCAGCTTCTTCGATGCTGCCGTTTGTCGGCTCCAGATCAGCGTTCGGTCGATCGGTATCTATATGAATATGGGTATCGATTATCTTCCACTTCAGAATTGTATCTATCCGTAAAGGGAAGTTATGCGCCAGCGCCCAGCCGCCGACCAAAGGGTTTCGCGAGCTCACAGCCGAGGGCTGACCTTCATAGAGTTGATGGTCACGTTGATCGTCATGGCGATCTTGTTGTCGTTGGGTGTGCCGGCAGTGCAGGAGTTTGTGGTCAACAATCAGACCACCACGCATACCAACCAGATCGTCGCCGATGTGGCCCTCGCCCGCAGTCAGGCTCTGGCGCTTTCCAATTCGGTTCGCATCTCCGCCACCGGTGGCCAATGGAAGGATGGCTGGTTGATTGCCTCCGACGGCGATCAGAACGGCCTGATCAACGGGGCTGGCGAGAGGGCAGATGCGGCGATCCGGCAGCAGGAAGCGGTCTCCACCGACTTTCAGGTAGCGGTGGTCGACGCTGGCGGCACCGCGCTCACATCGCTCTGGTTCAACCGCCTCGGCGCAGGCGTGCAGAAACTGCCGGGTGGGGTCACTGTCGACTTTCCGGTGACCGTCACGATCACCCGCCCGGACGGGGACACCGACAAATCGAAGACGGTTTGTGTTGCCGCCAGCGGGGTTGCGATCGCACGCAAGGGGGTAGTTTCGTGCTGAAGATGAATTCCGAATTGAATCGCGGTCGGCAGTCAGGACTGACCCTACTTGAGGTCATGGTTGCGGTCATCGTCTTCAGCGTCGGATTGATCGGCGCCGGCGCGCTGCTGACTTCGGCCATCCGCGGAAATCACAGCGCACTGCAGAGAACCACGGCGCTGACCCTCGCCAGTTCGATGGAGGCAAGGATGGCGCGCAATTCCCTGGCAACCTGGGCTGGGCAGTACAACGGCACCTACGGCGCTGGTGGCAGTACGCAGTGTGACTCACAGTCGTGCACGTCGTCTCAATTGGCGCAGGCAGACGGGGCGCTCTGGGGTCAGCAAATCGCCGACGCGTTGCCGGGTGGCTCTGGCACCATCGCCTGCGCCAACAATGGGGCGTTGCCCGCACTGGTGCCGGGAGCACGAATCAAGCCGCCGTATTCAGGCACCTGTCAAATTACGATCAGTTGGACAGAGAAGGGTGACGAGGGAAGCGCGGCAGCTGTCTCAACGCAAACCTTCGTCCACAACGTGCAGCCCTAGGTGTCCAGATGAGAAATCAGCTCTCCAATCGTGGCTTTTCTCTGGTCGAGATGATGATTGCCATTGCGGTCGGAGCGATCATGATGATTGCTCTGGTGGTGATCGCGAGCGACACACTGGCCACGGCCAGAGTCCAGGATGGGTCGGCCAGACTGCAGGAGAACGGTCGATACGCGCTCAGCCGAATCCGGCGGGATATCCATCAGATGTTGTATTTCCCGATTTCCTCGGTGCAGAAGCGGTTGCCGAGAGCCGATGATTCGCCATCCGCGATCGCCCCGGGAGGTGGCGTCTTTCTCAATGCGACCCCCAAGACCATCGTCAGCTTTCTCAACCCGGCGACGCCCCAACTGGGTTTCGGCCCTGCGGGACTGACGACGCTGCATGGAGGCGGACAGGCGGAATATCACATTCCGCCCAATTATCTGCTGGCGGCCCATGAGTGTGGTGCTTCAACCTGCGATCCTGCGCTGACTATCCCGCAAGCCGCCTATCCCAATGTTCCCGCTTCTGGAACGGCAGCGGGCGCGCGGATGCCAAACACGGATGTGTTGACCAGCCGTTTTCTGACCAGTTTCGGAGTTCGGGTCTCCCAAGACAGCCTGGCCGGATATCCCGTGCCCGGTGCGCCGAATGCCGGAATTCGTTTGGAGAACGGAATGGATCCAGCGCTCCCGCCGCTGAATCTTGTCAATGGGGACCCTGTGCTGGTCGCCTCGAGCACTGCGGTCGCAGCATTCAGCGCCACCATCGTGCCCGGAGGCATCGCCGCGCTCGCCGGCGGCGGCAATCTGAATCCAATCGGCGGTCTCAGTTTTGAATCGACGGCAGCCACTCGAGAGCTAGAGGCGCGGGTTTACAACCTGAGGGATGGTTTTGAAGTCGTCAGTTATTACGTACGTCTCAAGGCTGATCCCAATCGGCCTGGTCGTCTGATCGGGACGCTGGTTCGTCAGGTGGGCAGCCAGGTGGAGGAGTTGATTGAGGGCGTCGAGCGCTTCGATCTGCGTTTTGGCGTGGAAGGCAACGCCGGCGTTCGCTACATGAATGCGGCAGAGCTGTATAGCCGCATGGGCGGAACCATCGGCTGCCCGGCAGCGCCGGACCGGGATCCGGCTAGCGCCTACAACGACGCGACCATGGGGTGCCTGTGGCGCAACGTGGGATCGATTGAGGTCTCGCTGTTGCTCAATACCATCGATGATTTGCCCGTGAGTGGAAACGAACCCTATCGCTATTCGGCGGCCAGTACGGCGCCGACCGCGACGCCCTTGCTGGACCCGGGGGTGAGTCCGCCCAGCCCCTTACCGGCTGGAAGCATGCTCCGGCGTGAGTTCCGGGAAACCATCCAAATGAAGAATGGAAATGGATCATGAATAGTCAATCGACCCGGGAAGTTCGATCCGACCGGCATCAGCAAGGCGTGGCCCTGGTTGTGGGAATGGTCTTTCTGGTTGCCCTCAGCCTGACTGCGATCATCGCGATGAATCGAACGATCCTGCAGGAGCGCATGACCGGCGCCTATCGTGCGGAGCAGATCGCCTACGCGGGTGCGGAAGCGGCGTTACGGGCGGGCGAGTGGAGCCTTTGGCAGTATCCGCTGGTCAGAAACCTGACCTCACCGCCGGTGCCTCTTCCAGGACAGGACCTGGACTGTCTGGTGGTGTGCGCAGGAGAAGGCCGCTATCGCGATGGGCAGACCACGAAGCTGCAGAGCTTCAAGGGAGAAGCGGCCGGCACGCTGAATACGTCCGCGCAGAATGCCTACATCGGGATGGTTCGCAATGATGGCTTTCTGGCCGCAGGCGAGGGTTCGCAGGCCGCCTATCCGCCGGTGGTTTTTCGGGAAGCCCTCGGGAAGGAGCCTCCTGACGAGAGTCTAGTCATTGGGCAGTCCGGATTGGAAGGCTCGCTGCTCTACTTCCGGTTGACCGCGCGAGGATACGGGCCAACGCCCGACGTGCAGCGCAGCGTGCAGTCAACCTTCAGTCTGGTTCGATAGGGTGATCGCCATGAAAGTGGGCCAGTACAACAAGCTCAGAGTGCTGAGATTGCTGCAGTCAATGGCAGTGATGGGTGCGTGCGGTGTTTGCACCATTGCCAGCGCTGCACCGTTGGATCTGTCGAAAGTACCGCTGTTCCTGAATCAGGCAGTGGATCCCAACGTCATGGTGACGTTCGATGATTCTGGCAGTATGTCCTGGGGGTTCACCCCGAACGAGGTACAGGATGGTGATTTTCCGCCCTCCGCGCGGCCCAGTTACGCCATTCCGATTCCCTACTATTGCTATTGGCAAACGCCGATGGGTTATTCGTCGGCGTTCAACAAGCAATACTATGACCCTAACGTAACCTATTCCCCGCCGTTGAGGGCGGATGGCACAAGCTTTCCAAATGCAAGATTTACCGCTGCATGGGAAGACGGAATGGCGGCCAATCGGCCGAACTCTCCGACCGGGCAGACTAGCGTCAGAAACCTGAGCAACGACTATCGGGTAACCTGGGGCTGGGACGTGACCCGCAACCCCGACTTCATCGAACACAGCAATAGTCCGAGCACCTGCAACAACGGCTCCCGCAACGGTGATGTCAGCGGCACGCGGCGCTGGACTTTTCCCTTCGGTGATAGCGCCTTCTTCTACCGGTTCACCGGTGATCCTGCCAATCTGGACGATGTCTTTGACCCAACCAAGTACACGGCGGTTAATGTTTCCACTCAAAGCGCAGCAATCCAGACCAATTTTGCCAACTGGTGGTCCTATTACCGGATTCGCAATTTCTCTGCCTCAACCGCACTCAGTCGCGCCTTTGGCTCGATCGACAGAAATATTCGAGTTGCCTGGCAGACCATCAACCGAAATGGCAACATTTCGAACAATACTAACCAGATTCGTCCGATCGACGGTAGTTGGCGTCAAAGCTTTTACGAGTGGATCTACCAGATTTCGCGCAGTAATGGCGGCACCCCCAATCGTCGCGCAATGAGGAATGCCGGCGAATACTTCAAGCGTGCGGGGGGGAACAGCTTTACCAACCCGTATTACGAGCCCTCGCTCCTTGCCGCGACCTATAACGGTGTCAAGGAACTCTCCTGCCGACAGAACTTCCACATGTTTTTCACCGACGGCGCGTGGAAGGATGCAGCGGGAATCAGTACCAACCCGGACGCAGGGACAGCAACCTTTCCCGACGGAAAGAGCTATGCCGATTCACCCTACACCAAGGTCTTTCACAACGAGGACCCCAGCAACGTGGCTGGCCTGGCCGACAACGCCTTTGAATACTGGAGCAACGACCTGCGACCAGATCTGCCCGATCGGGTGCCGACCTTCGTTTCCGACCCCAGCACCGGCGTGACTGGGCCGGTGATTCCGGGCGCCAGCATGCCCGACAACGTATTCGATGTGCCTGAAATCTACTGGAACCCGGCCAACAATCCGGCCAGTTGGCAGCACATGGTCAATTTCATGGTGGTCCTGGACGTGGCGACGAAATTGCCGTTTCCCGATGCCCTGGGTGATTTGCGCCGCGGCAACGTCGCCTGGCCCTTCTGGGACACCTACAGCGGTGAAACTGCGGAGAAGATTGACGATACCTGGCACGCGACCTTGAATTCCCGCGGGGAGATGTTGGTGGCTCGTCGCCCGGATGAATTGATCAGGGCGCTGGAAGATGTGCTGCAGAATATCGCGCGGCGCCGGGCGTCGGCATCGGCTGTATCGGTTTCTTCAGGTGTCGTCACGACCGGATCGCTGGCCTACCAGACCGGCTTCGATACGGGTGACTGGAGCGGCTTCGTCGAGGCCAGGGAAGTGAATCCGGACGGCAGCCTCGGTCCGGTCCGCTGGGAGGCCGGCCCCTTGCTCGATGCAAAGGTGGCTGGCAGCGGCTGGGATCGGCAGCGCAAGGTCTTCACTGTGAATACTGCGACCGGTCTGGGCGTACCTTTCCGACTGGCGTCGTTGTCGCCGACGCAATTGGCTGCGCTCAATCGCAATCCGGATACCGGTGTTGCGGACCTGCGCGCGAGCCAGCGAATCGACTTTATTCGCGGCGATCGCAGTCAGGAGATCTCCAACGGCGGCGACTTCCGCAGCCGCTCCACCGTGCTCGGGGCGGTAATCTCCTCACAGGCGGTCTTTATCGAGGCGCCCTTTGATCGCTACGACGACGCTGCGTTCAGACCCGGTGATCCTGAATATGCCTGCCGATCCAATCAGGCGCTGTGCTACAACACCTTTCAAGTCTGTCTGTCTGATCTGGCTGGGGATGTTGCCCTGGCAGGCTTGAGCTGCGGGTCGCTGCGTCAGCGCAGTCCGGTGGTCTATGTCGGTGGCAACGACGGGATGCTGCATGCTTTCGATGCCGATACGGGTGAGGAGCTGTGGGCCTATATTCCGGGTGCGGTTTACCCCAATCTGGGCGAGCTGACGGACCCCAATTTCCAGTTCAATCCTTTCGTTGATCAGCAGATCATTCCCCGGGACGTGTTCGTGCGCGGCCAGTGGCGGACGGTGGCGGCAGTCACCTTGCGCGGCGGCGGGCAGAGCGTGAGCCTGCTTGACGTGACCGATCCTGGCGCCTCCGCCAGTGAGGCGACCCTGGCGACCAAGGTGATGTGGGAATTCACCGATCGGTCGAGCCCGGGTGACGCCGATCTGGGATACACCTTTGGACTGCCGCAAATTGGGCGGCTTAACAACGGTCGATACGCGGTGTTTGTCCCAGCCGGCTACAACAGCGACGAGGCCGACGGAGCGGTGGGCTCGGGTCGCAGCGTGCTGTTTGTCTTGGCAGTGGAAGATGGGACCGTGCTCAAGAAGTTCGATCTGGGTGCGTCCTCACAAGGCATGGCCGGGGTCAATCTGGGGGACTACGACGCCGACTTGATCTACGACGTGGCATTCGGCGGAGACCTGAGCGGGAAGATGTATCGATTCGATCTGGAGTCCAACGCGGTGGGGTCCTGGTGTTCGGACTTGATATTCCAGACGCCGGCGAACCAGGCCATCACGGTGACCCCACGGATATTGAAGGATACCCGCGGCACTTCGGGCGGAGCGGACCCATGGGATCGTCCTGGGCGCTTCATCGTCGCTTTCGGAACCGGGCGCTATCTGACGCAACTCGACAAGGTGTCAAACGACCAGCAAAGCTACTACGGGCTTCGTGAATCGGGGCGAGGTCTGAGCTGCGGCTCGGCGGCTGCCAGCTATCCGATTCCCGCGAACAGCTTGATCCGCCAGACCTTGACCCAGGATGCGCAGGGTTTCCGCAAGATTACTGACAATCCCGTCACCCCGGGCAAGCGCGGATGGACCTTTGATTTCATTCTCCCCGGCGAGCGAAATGTATCGATCGCGGGACTGCTGACGGACCTTCAGGTGCTGATTGCAAGCACCATCATTCCGGCCAGCGCAGATCCATGCGATCCCAGCTTGAGCAGCGCAATCCTGGTGCTGGACATCATCAATGGCGGATTCCTCGACAACACACCATTGTTCGATACCAACGGCAATGGCGTGGTGGATCAGGGCGACTACTCCGGCGGGAGCGGCTCTTCAACGGTTGGAAAGATCGTTGACACCGCGGTGCTACAGCCGCCCCCGGTAGTCACGCCACCCGGGGGAGGCGCGGGCGTGTTGTTGATCGGCGGCGCAAACGGCGCCAACGGCAGACCAGACGCCATCCCGTTCCCCGAGTTCCGCCGCCGCTCCTGGCGCGAGGTGGGCGAGAATGAGTAGGGCGCGGTCGGTGAACACACAGGTCATTGGTCGGGTTTGCGGATTCACCATGATCGAGCTGATGATTGTCGTTGTAATCATGGCGCTCCTGTTGTCGATCGCCATTCCCGCATACCAGGGATATGTGCTTCGAGCCAACCGGGCGGAAGGAAAGAACTTCCTTCTCCGCGTGCAGGCGGCGCAAGAGCGCTTCTACACCAACAATTCGGTGTACTCGGCAAACATGGTGGGCGCCGGTTCGGCGGGTCTGGGCTTTGCCAGCGCAACAGCGCCGAACAACAAGTTCACCGTCGGTATCGCCTTGACCAACGCCAACCGCGGCTATGTGCTGACGCTGACGCCCGCAAACGGGCACGCTGATCCCGACTGCACCACCCTGACCGTGGACAATCTCGGCAACAAGGCTGCCACCGGCGCGGCGCAAGAAACCTGCTGGACGCGATAGTTATGGGTCGGTCGACCCCCTGGAGAGGGGTCGACCAACCAGCCTGACTACGCCGGCGTTGCTAGCGTAATCCGGTCTCCATTCGCGCGATGACCATGCGCTGGATTTCGCTGGTGCCTTCATAGATCTCGGTGATCTTGGCGTCGCGGAAATAGCGCTCAATTGGCATTTCCTTGCTGTAGCCCATCCCGCCGTGGATCTGGACCGCTTGATGGGTGATGTACATCGCGGTTTCGGACGCGCTGAGCTTTGCGATGCTGGCTTCGGTTGTGAAGCGTGCACCGCTTTCCAGTGATTGCTGCTTGAGCCAGGCCGCGCGCAAGGTGAGCAGGTAGGCGGCATCCAGCCGGCACTTCATGTCAGCGATCTTCTGCTGGATCATCTGAAAGCTACCGATGGACTGGCCAAAGGCCTTGCGCTCGCCGGCATACGCCACCGAAGCTTCATAGGCGGCGCGGGAAATTCCGACCGCCTGCGCGGCGATGCCGATGCGACCGGCGTCGAGCACGCCGAGGGCGATCTTGAAGCCTTCACCTTCCTTGCCCAGCAAGTCTTCCGCAGGGCAGATGTAGTCGGTGAATTCGATCTCGCAGGTGGCCGATGCGCGTATGCCGAGCTTGGGCTCGGATTTGCCTCGATGAAAGCCTGGCTTGCTGGTGTCGATCAGAAAGGCGCTGATGCCCTTGGCGCCGGCGGCGGGCTCGGTGACTGCGAAAAGGGTAATGAAGTCGGCCACCGGACCGGAAGTGATCCAGCTCTTCTTGCCGTTGATCACGTAATGGCTGCCGTCGGCGCTGCGCACCGCACGAATCCTCATGGAAGAGGCATCCGATCCCGACTGTGGTTCGGTCAGGGCGTAGGCGCCGATCGCGCGGCCCTCGGCGACCGGACGTACGTAAGCCTGCTTTTGTGCTTCGGTCCCGTATTTGAGCAGGCCATTGCAATAGAGGGTGTTGTTGACCGACATGATCGTGCCGTGCGAAGCGTCGGCGGCCGAAATTTCAATCATGGCGAGCACATAGCTGATGGCATCCAGACCGGATCCACCATACTCAGCCGGCACCTCGATGCCCATCAGGCCGAGCTCGCCCATCTGCCTGATAGTGGCCAGCGGGAATTCGCCGCTGGCATCATGGGCGGCCGCAATCGGCGCAATCTCTTCCAACGCGAATTTGCGGGCGACGTCCTGCAGCATCAGCTGTTCGTCGGAAAACTGAAAATTCATGCTCTATTCCTCGGCAAAGTGAAAGCCTGCCGGTCTCGCGGCCGTCGACGCACAGCTTGAGTGGATCCCGATCCGGTCAGCGCCTGCGCAAGCTCGAAAGCCTGCGCGCACTCAAGGCTGATCCTTGGATCGGACTCAATCTGTACGGCTTCGCCGCTGATCCGGCACTGATCAAATGAATCGATCACAGTAGCCTGCGACTTGGTCTACCGCAAGCCTGCTTGAGTTGCTCAGCAGGTTGCCAGAGCGCTTGCATCGGTGCCGTGTACGGATCGCCCGCCCTGGTGTTGGTCCCAGCTGCGCCAATGGCGGCCAGCTTGGCTGATCTGTCGGTGATCGGGGAGGATTGGTGAGGGGGTTTTTGCTCAGTGGGAGCGCGGCCAGGCCACGCTGATCTCCGCGTTCTCCGCATGTAGGCGAAAGCCGTCAGCGTCGACGAGGAGCCAGCTCGGGCCTGAGTGCCAGTCACCCAGCACCACCCGCAAGGCGCTGCGGCCGCCCAGCCCAAGCGCGTGAACTGCCGGTCGGTGGGTATGGCCGTGGATGACGACCTCCGCGCGGTGTAGCTCCAGTAATCGGGCAATCTCGTCTGCATCGGCGTCCATGATCGAAGCCGATTGCGCACTGGTGTGCGCCTGGCTTTGCGCTCTCGCCTGCTGCGCAAATTCTCGACGGGCTTGAAGCGACTGCGCCAGAAAGCCCGATTGCCAGTCTGGGTCGCGCAGCTTCTGGCGGACCGCCTGGTAGGCATGATCGGCCAGGCATTCGCGGTCGCCGTGAAGTAAAAGGACACGGTGTCCGTAGAGGTCCACGACGCTGGGGTCACTGACCATTCGCCCGTCGAAGCGCGAAAGGAAGCTGTGCCCGACCAGAAAATCCCGATTCCCCGGCAGGAAATGTACACGCCAGCCGATTGCCTGGTATTCGCTCAGCAGCTGCGCGACGCGCTCGCCGATCGGGTGGTCGTCATCGTCGCCAATCCAGGTCTCGAACAGATCGCCGAGGATGTACAGCTCGCTGATCAGATCGGACGGCTGGGCGGCCAGCATTTGGGCCAGCGTATCGACGCCGGAGTCGGCGTCGATATGCAGATCGGAAATAAACAGCGTTGCCACCGCGAAAGGCGCTGGTTTATTCGACGACTTCAGCCTTCTCGATCAGCACCGGCGTGGTCGGCAGATTGGCAAACAGCGGAGAGCGGGCCTGAGTGGGAATGGCCTTGATCTTGTCGACCACATCCATGCCGTCGATGACCTCGCCGAATACCGTGTACTGGCCGTTGAGGAAATC
>JAGRJL010000675.1 GCA_020442775.1 Lysobacterales bacterium
TGACGGACAAGTTCCCCAGGACTTGGGGGCTCAGGCAGGCGATCGCATCGGTGAAAATCGCCGCAGCCTGCATCAGCGGCGCCAATCACGCAAGCTGGGGCGCTGGATCAATCAGCGCAGGCGCTTGCGCAACTCGGCCAGCAGCGCATCGGGATCTTCGGGCGTCAGCATCACGATGCGGTCGCGCCAGCACAGCTCCAGACCGGCACCCATATCCATCGCAAAGACCCGGATCAGCCCGTAGCCCTTTCGCCAAAACCCGCCGCTGATTGAATAAAGGCCGCCGTTGCCGACGAGTTGGAAGGTGCCCGCGAGGATGCTGGGAACCGGTTTGACACTGCGCAGGCCGCGCAGATCAATCGCGGTCTCGTGCAGCAGGCGTCGCACCCGGAGCGTTTGGCCATCGATCCGATATCCACGCACCGTGAAAAGCCCACTCAGCAGGAGCAGCAGCAACAGCGCGGCGCTCACCCACGCTGTGGCGGGAACCGGCACGATCGGTTCGCGCCCGATCAGCCCGAACGAGGGCGTCCCAGATGCGCCTGCAGACTCGCCACCATGCCCTGAGGATCAACCGGTGTGAGCACCACGCAGCGGTCGTCCCAGCGCAGCTGGACGCCGGCTCCCACGTCCATCGCATAGGCCGCCAGCAGTCCCTGACCGCGGCGCCAGAACCAGCCGCTGAAGGAGAAAAGACCGCCATTGCCGAAGATCCGCAGAGCGCGGTCGAATACCCGAGGGAGCACTTCGGCGCTGCGCAGATCGCGCAGATCAATGGTGGTTTCGTGCAGCAAACGGCGCACATAAAGGGTGCTGCCATCGATCCGGTAGCCGCGCACGATGAACAACAGGCAGACCAGGGGCAGCGCCAGCAGCGGGTAGCTGAGCCAGCGGAAGTCCACCTGGGTCAGTCCAAACCCAAACAGCGCCGCCATGCCGAACAGCAGCACGCAGCTGAGCGCACTCACCCACTTGATCAACCGACCCACCCGCACGGGAAACTCGCTGCTCACCGGCCAATCTTCCAGATCCTGTGTTCCGCCAAGGATGGTTCGCAACGGGTTTGCTGGCAAGTTTCGCCTTGCGAGGGCCTTGATCTACCGGCGGACCGGGAATCCGGGGTGAGCATGACGGGTTCCCTTCGGGGACGCGCCGCAGTGCCCGAGCTGCGGGCAACGCGACGGGCACGGTCGATGCAGGCAAGGGGCTTGTTCAGATGGTCTCCGGATCATCTACACTAGCGCATTACCTATCTACAGCCGCAAGAGTAGGCCCAGGTGTTCCCGGATCCGGACTCCAACACCGATCGCGCCACGGTGGTCGACGGCCCTGACAGCCCCGATCGCGGCGGCGGTCCTCGGCTGATCGTGGTGAGCGGAGCGCTGTTGGGTACCCAGCTGGAAATCGATCTGCTGCCGGTGCTGATCGGTCGCGCCGCCGGCTGCACCCTGACCCTGGCCCACCCCAGCGTTTCCCGCAATCACTGCCGGATACACCGCAGCGGTGATCAGGTGGTGCTGGAAGATCTGGGTTCCACCAACCGCACCCGGGTCAACGGCCGTCCGGTGCAGGAGATCTCGCTGCGTGACGGCGATCAGATCACCATCGGTCAGGATGATCTGAAATTTTTCGAGGGCTCCAGCGCAGAAGCGCGCTACCACCAGGAGCTGATCGATCTGGCGCTGTATGACTCGCTGACCGGCTTTCTCAATCGGCGGCAATTCCGGATTCAGCTGCAGGATGCCTGCGAACAGAGCCGCGGGGAGCAGCCGATGTCGCTGCTGCTGCTGGACCTGGATCACTTCAAGCAGATCAATGATCGCCACGGTCACCTGGCGGGTGATCAGGTGCTGGCCAACGTCAGCAAGGTCCTGCGCGAGCAGGTCGGCGATCATGGTGAGTTGGGAAGACTGGGTGGCGAGGAATTTGCCGTGCTGCTGCCGAATATGGCGCTGGCCGAGGCCGCTGAATGGGCGGAGCGGTTGCGCGCGGCAGTGGAGCGTCGCGCGATCGACCCGGGACCAATCACGGTCAGTATCGGGGTCGCCGAATGGTGCGATGAACTCAGTGATGCCGCGTCGATGCTGGAACGCGCCGATGGGGCGCTGTATCTGGCCAAGCATGGTGGCCGCAATCGGGTGGCGATCGCCGATGAGTGCACGGC
>JAGRJL010000060.1 GCA_020442775.1 Lysobacterales bacterium
CGTTCACCGGCGGCGCCAGCATCCCTGCCAGCACCAGCGCCTGCGGTGCGCCGGGGCGATCGAGCACATAGACGGTGGCCTGTTCCGGCGCCGCTGGCGCAGGGTGCGCCGGCGCGTCGGCGGGCGCGCGATCCGACTTCCAGCCGCCGAAGGCGCGCTCCAGCTGCGGCAGGATCTGCTTGAGGCTGGTATCGCCAACCACCACCAGCTGCATCCGCTGTGGATGCAGATGCTGCGCATGCCACTGGCGCAGGTCGTCCTGGGTGATGCTGCTCACCGATTCCACTGTGCCGGTCCCGGTGAAGGGAATTGCGTAGGGGTGGCCGCGGCCGTACAGAATCGGCGGCAGCAGGCGCAGGGCCAAACCGACCGGCTGCGCCTTTTCCTGGGCGATTCCCGAAATCCAGCGCGAGCGCAGCCGCTCCAGCTCCGATTCGGCAAAGCTGGGTCGGCGAATCACGTCGGCCAGCAGCGCGAGCGAATCCGGCAGCTGATCGCTGAGCGCGGACAGGCTGACGGTGGCGTGATCGAGCGAGGCACCGCTGGAAATCGAGGCGCCCAGTTCTTCCAGCCGCGCGGCAAGCTCCAGCGCGCTGTATTTGCCGGCGCCCTCATCCAACATCGCCATGGTGATCGCCGCGGTGCCCAGCTTGCCGCCCTGATCGGCGGTGTAGCCACCGTCGAACAGCGCACTGACGTACACCGTCGGCACCGCGCTGCGACGGGCGAACTGCACCGGGATGCCGTTGCTCAGGGTCGCGCTTTCCACCGTCGGGAACACCACCTCGGGGAACTCGGTGACCGCCGGTGGCCCGGCGCTGCGGTCCACCGGGTCGGCGGTGGCGCTGTCGCGCGCAGCGAAGGGTTGGGTGATGATGGTCAGATCGCCGCTGCTGAGCCAACGCTGTGCGGCCGCGCGAACCTGATCCGGGGTGGCTTCCAGGGTGCGCTTGAGCGCCTCGCGGAAGTAGCCCGGATTGTCCAGATAGGTCTGTCCGCTGGCGAGCACGTCGGCCTTGCCGCCGAAGCCGCCGATCTGCTCAACGCCGCGGACAAAGTCGGCCTCGATGCCAATCTGCGCACGACTCAGGTCGGCGGCGTCGGGTCCCTCACTGAGCAGTTTCGCCAATTCCTCCTCGACGATCGCCGCCACCCGCTCGGTGGGAATGCCCTGCTTGATGTCCACGCTGATCGCGAACATCCCGGCCAGCTCGTAGCTGCTGTTGCCGATCTGCACCCGGTCGGCCACCTGCTCGTCGTAGACCAGTCGTTTGTACAACCGTGAAGTCTTGCCGCCGCCAAGCAACTCGGCAGCCAGATCCAGATAATCGGCGTCGGCGTCGCCCAGCGGGGCCACGTTCCAGCTGCGCACCCAGCGCACCTGCGGGACCCGGTCATGGATCACCCGCAGGCTGGATTCGCTGCGTTTGGCAATCCACCGCTCCGGGCGGGTCAGGGCCGGACCGGAAGCCAGATGGCCGAAGTAGCGCTCGACCTTGGCCTTGGCGGTTGCCATGTCAATGTCGCCGGCCAGGACCAGGGTGGCGTTGGCTGCGCCATACCAGCGCTCGAACCAGCCCTTGACGTCCTCCAGACTGGCCGCGTTGAGGTCATCCATCGAGCCGATGGTGGTATGGTGGTAGGGATGGCCGAGCGGAAAGCTGTCTCTCTGCAGCTCTTCGAACAGCTGCCCGTAGGGCTGATTGTCGCCTTCGCGCTTTTCGTTCTGCACCACCCCGCGCTGTTCGTCCAGCTTGGCCTGATCGATCGCGCCGAGCAGATGGCCCATGCGGTCCGATTCCATCCACAGCGCCATGTCCAGCGCGGTGGTGGGGACGGTCTGGAAATAGTTGGTGCGATCGAGGAAGGTGGTGCCGTTCATCCCGGTCGCACCGACCTGCTCGAAGGGCCCGAAGTACTCGTCGTTGTAGTTCTCGGTGCCGTTGAACATCAGATGTTCAAACAGATGGGCAAAGCCGCTGCGGCCGACCGGTTCATCCTTGCTGCCGACGTGGTACCACACGCTCACCGCCACGATCGGTGCCTTGCGGTCGGTATGCACCACCACGCTCAGGCCATTGTCGAGGGTAAAGCGCTCGAAGGGGATATCCGGCAATTCGCGCGCATTGAGCGGCAGCGCCAGCAGCGCGATCAGGCCGAGCAGAAATCGAGTCATGGCAACAGCGAATCCCAAGGCAAACGAGTCGGCCAAGATAGTGGCCGACGCCGCGTTAGGAAAGGGTCATTAGCTTAGGGCTGAGGGACTAGGGCTGAGGGCTGAGTGGAAACCTGGTGCCTGACAGCCTTCGCGTTCGAGACATCAGCCCGTTCCCTCTGATCCTCAACTCGGCATTCTTGCTCAGCCCTCAGCCCTCAGCCCTCAGCCCTCAGCCCTTAAGCCTTTGCTGGAGCCTTGCCCTTGGGCCCATCCACCTTGCGCATGATGTACCACTGCTGGGCCAGCGAGAGCATCCCATTGGTGGTCCAGTACAGCACCAGACCGGCGGGGAAGAAGGCGAACAGCACCGAGAACACCACCGGCAGCGCCTGCATCACCTTGCGCTGCACCGGATCCATGCCCGGAGTTGGCGACAGCCGCTGGGTGATGAACATGGTGAGGCCGTTGAGCACGGGCAGGATGTAGAAGGGATCCTTGATCGACAGATCCTGAATCCAGCCGAAAAACGGCGCCTGACGCAGCTCCACGCTCTCCAGGATTACCCAGTACAGCGCAATAAACACCGGAATCTGCACCAGGATCGGCAGACAGCCGCCCAGCGGGTTGATCTTTTCCTTCTTGAACAACTCCATCTGCGCCATCGCCATCTTCTGACGATCGTCGCCGTATTTCTCCTTCAGCGCCTCCAGTCGTGGCTGAACCTTGCGCATCTTGGCCATCGAGCGGTACTGCGCTTCGGACAGTTTGAAGAAGGCCAGCTTGACCAGCAGGGTCAGCAGGATGATCGCCACGCCCCAGTTGCGAACCAGGTCATGGAGGAACTCCAGCAGCCAGAACAGCGGCTTGGAGAAGAACGAAAAAATGCCGTAATCGACGGTCAGATCCAGACCCGGCGCGATATTGGGCAACTCGTCCTGCAGCTTGGGGCCGATGTACAGGCGTGCTTGCACGTCCTGGCTGCCGCCGGCGGCAATGCTCAGGGTCGGTGCCCGGGCCCGGATCAGGAAGCGCTCCGGAGTCGCCTTGACCGAGCTGGCGCTGTAGTCGATGGTCTGGCTTTCCGGCGGAATCCAGGCCGCGGCGAAGTAATGCTGCGGCATCGCCATCCAGCCGCCGCTGGCGCTGCGCGCAAACTCGGCGGCGTCATCTTCATAGTTGCCGAACTTGAGCTTGTGCAGCTTGTCTTCCGGCGTGTACACCGCGGCGCCGGCGAAGCTGTAGGTCTCCGGGTTGGAGATGAATCCGCTGGGCGAGGGCAGCGCCACCCGCTGGAAGCGGTAGTAGGGCTGAGCCACCCAGTCGGCGGTACCCTCATTGCGGATCTGGTGACTGACCGTCACCACGTAGGACTGCGGGCTGAGCGCGTAGCTCTTGCGCACGCTGACCCCATTCTGGCGCCATTCGAAGACCGCTTTCAGTTCACCGCTGCCGCTTAGCTGGCTGTCCTCGGCAACAAAGCGATAGGGCGCATTGTGGTCGGGGGCTTCGCTGCCGGGGGCAGCAGTCAAGCCGGATTCAGCGATGAAAAAGCGCTCGCCGCCCTGGCTGAGCAGTCGGGTAGGGGTCTGGTCCTTGATCGATCGGGAGTAGGCCAGCAGCTCGGCGCTGTCGATGCGCGCGCCCTTTTCGTTCAGATGCAGACGCAACACGTCGCTTTCGAGGGTGACCTCGGCCATCGTGCTGGCGCTGCTGGTTTCGCTGGTCTCGCCGCCGGCGACGGGTAGCTCCCCGGGGCGTTCGCTGGTCGGATCGGCGCTGACCGCGCTGGTGTCAGCGACGGCCTCGATAACGTCACTGTCGGCGGCGCTGTTATCGGCGACGATCTCGGTGAATGGCTGTGCCGGCGGCGCGGCATAGTCTTCCTGCCAGGCCTGCCACAGAAAATAGCCGATGACCGCCAAGCCAACGATAAAGAAGGTGCGGGTGTCCATCAGTGAGCGTCCTTGCAGGATTGGTCGGCGGCGGTCGCTGCCAGCGCCGGTTCGGAATATGGCAGGTTCAGGCGGCGACAGGCCCGTGCCAGCAGCTGGGTGAATTCGTCGGCCAGTCCAGGCGTTTGCGCCATGCTGATTGGGCCGCGCAGCTGAACCACCAGGTCCAGCGCAGGGAGCTGCGAACGCAAATGACGAAAGCGATCACGCAGCACCCGCTTGATGCGATTGCGCAGCACCGCGGTCTTTGCGTTTCGTTTGGAGATCGCCATGCCGAGCCGGGCGCCATCGGTGCTGTCGACTCGCAGGCGCGCGCGCACAGACAGACGCGCGGCGCTTAGCCGCGAACCATCGGCAAATGCTTGCCTATAGTCTGCTGCGCTAGTGATCCGCGCGATGCGCGGAAACCCAGCATCACGCGGCACCGATCAATCAGGGCGTCAGCCGCTTGCGGCCTTTGGCCCGGCGGGCGTTGATCACGGCGCGACCACCACGAGTGGCCATCCGCGCGCGGAAGCCGTGGGTGCGGGCTCTTTTCAAATTACTGGGTTGGAAGGTGCGCTTCATGGCGTACTCCGGCAAGGCGCGGAAAAAAGGAGCGGAATCGTAGTTGGTTATGGGGGTGCTGTCAAAGGGTAACGAGGGGGCAGGGCGCAGGGAAAAGGGCCCAGGGTCCAGAGCTTGCCGAAGTCAGCTGGGCCCTGGGCCCTCAATCCTGGGCCCTCCTACAAGATATACCGACTCAAATCCTCATCTCCCGCCAGGGTCTTGAGCTGGCGGTCGACGAAGTCGGCGTCGATGCTGACCTGCTCGCCGCTGCGATTGGTGGCTTCGAAGGAAAGCTCTTCGACCAGCCGTTCCAGCACCGTATGCAGTCGCCGGGCGCCGATGTTTTCCTGGCGCTCGTTGACCTGGAAGGCAATTTCGGCGAGTCGGCGGATGCCGTCGGTGGTGAACTGCAACTGCAGGCCCTCGGTGCCGAGCAGCGCCTCGTACTGGCGCGTGAGGGCGTTGGAGGGCTCGCTCAGGATCCGTTCGAAGTCATCGGTATTGAGTGCCTTCAGCTCGACCCGGATCGGGAAGCGACCCTGCATCTCCGGAATCAGGTCCGAGGGCTTGGCCAGATGGAAGGCGCCGGAGGCGATGAACAGGATGTGATCGGTCTTCACCGGACCGTACTTGGTCGACACCGTGGAGCCTTCGACCAGCGGCAGCAGATCGCGCTGCACGCCCTCGCGCGAGACCCCGGCGCCGCCCCATTCGGAGCGCTGGCAGACCTTGTCGATCTCGTCAATGAAGACGATGCCGTTCTGCTCGGCATTAGCCACCGCCTGCTGCTTGATCTCTTCCTCGTTGATCAGCTTGGAGGCTTCTTCCTCGATCAGCAGCGGTCGCGCCTGGGCGATCGTCAGCTTGCGCTTTTTGGGCTGCTGATTGCTGAGTGACTGGAACATGCCCTTGAGCTGCTGGGTCATTTCCTCCATCCCCGGCGGTGCCATGATCTCCACCCCCTGGATCTGACGCAGATCCAGCTCGATTTCGGTGCCTTCCATGGCGCCGTTGCGCAAACGCTCGCGCAGCTTCTCGCGGGTCTGGTTGTCGCGCTCTTCGGCGTCGGCCGGCTGATGGTCGAAGGCCATGCCCTTGCGCCGCGGGACCAGCGCGTCGAGGATCCGGTTCTCCGCATTGCGCTCGGCGGTCTCGCGCACCTCGGCGACCGCCTGATCGCGGGTCAGCTTGACCGAGCCATCGACCAGATCACGGATGATGGTCTCCACGTCCTTGCCGACGTAGCCCACCTCGGTGAACTTGGTCGCCTCCACCTTGACGAAGGGAGCGTTGGCCAGCCCGGCCAGGCGCCGCGCGATTTCGGTCTTGCCGACCCCGGTAGGGCCGATCATCAGGATGTTTTTGGGCATCACCTCATCGCGCATCTCCTGATCCAGCTGCATCCGCCGCCAGCGATTGCGCAGCGCAATCGCGACCGCGCGCTTGGCGGACTGCTGGCCGATGATGTAGCGATCCAGGGCCTCGACGATTTGTTGGGGGGAGAGGTTCATGGCGTGATTCCAGTGAAACGGCGGAGGGCAGAGGGCTCAGGGCCCAGGGCCCAGTCAGGCGACGGCGGATTGGCTGGGCTCTAGGCCCTGGGCCCTGGGCCCTCGCTCCCCAGTTCCTCAATCGTCACCTGATCATTGGTGTAGACGCAGATCTGCGCGGCGATGGCGAGGCTGCGCTCGACGATTTCGCGAGCCGACAGGTCGGTGGCAGCGAGCAGGGCCTTGGCCGCGGCCAGCGCGAAGTTGCCGCCGGAGCCGATCGCGATCAGCCCGTCTTCAGGTTCCAGCACGTCGCCGTTGCCGGTAATCAGCAGGCTGGCTTCGGCGTCGGCCACCGCGAGCAGGGCTTCCAGCCGACCCAGCCGGCGTTCAGTACGCCAGTCCTTGGCCATTTCCACCGCGGCGCGTACCAGATGCCCGGAATGCTTCTCGAGCTTGCCTTCGAACAGTTCAAACAGGGTGAAGGCGTCGGCCGTGGCGCCAGCGAATCCGGCCACCACCTGTCCCTTCCACAGCCGCCGGACCTTGCGCGCATTGCCCTTGACCACGGTATTGCCCAGTGACACCTGGCCGTCACCGCCCATCACCACTCGACCATTGCGACGCAGTGAGACGATGGTGGTGCCGTGAAAACTTTCCATGACTTCGCTCTGACTGGGGCACCTTTTGCCCCTGAGCTGGAGCAGTTGGGGACGGCGCGCGTGATTTGCAAGCCGTGACACGCTTGCGCAGGCTTCGACCATCGCGCCGGCAGAACCATCGGCTATGATCGAACTCGGCCAATCCAGGAAGCCGGGTCAGATGCAGCCAGCGGGGCGAGGGGGCGCCGGGCAAGCAGCGCGGGGGGCAGCGTATCGCCGAAGTGCGGCTGCGCTGATCTCGCTGTCGCCAGCCCAGGCCTGCGCCACCGACGGCCACCCGATGAGCTGGCTGACCCTCGAAGTATTCCTGACCACGGTGTTCCTGCTGGTGCTGGTCGGCGGATTCGCCTGGTGGCGGGCGCGGGCCTGGTGGCGCCGGCAGCAGTCGACCCTGGCTGAGCTGCGCGACAGCGAAGAGCGATTGCTGCTGGCCCTGCGCAGCAGCCGTGATGAGCTCTGGGATCTGAATCTGGCCAGCGGCCACCTCACACGGGTCAACGCACTGACCGAAGTGGAGCTGGCGCCGGAAGTGCGCTTCCAGTCGCTGGACGACTATCTGATGTGGGTGCATCCGGATGATCGCGAACGCATGGCCGAACCCTTCATCGCCCATCTCAAGGGCCAAACCGACTTCTACGAGGCCAGCTATCGGATTCGCGGCAGGGTCGGCGGCGATTTCAGCTGGGTACTATCGCGCGGCCAGGCGGTGACCAGAGATCCCCGGGGACGGGCGCTGCGCCTGGTCGGCACCAACCGTGACGTCAGCGAGATCCTCGCCCGCGACATGGAATTGGAGCGACTGAACCGGGATCTGACCGAAATCAAGGGTGAGCTGGAGAAGCGGGTGGAAGAGCGCACCCGCGCGCTGAAGCAAAGCAATCACGAGCTCGAGTTCACCCTGGACGAGCTCAAGCTGGCGCAAAACCAGCTGGTGGAGTCAGAAAAGATGGCGGCGCTGGGCGGACTGGTCGCCGGCATTGCCCACGAGATCAATACGCCGCTGGGGATCAGCGTGACTGCCGCCTCCCACCTGCAGACCGAATCCACCGGTCTGGTCAAGCAGATGCAGGCCGGGACCATGAAGCGCAGCGATCTGCAGCGCTTCGAACAGGAAGTGCAGACCAGCGCACAGCTGATCCTGAAGAACCTCGAGCGCGCCAGCCGGCTGATCCGCAGCTTCAAGCAGGTGGCGGTCGACCAAAGCAGCGAAATGCCGCGCGAAGTGGTGCTCGACACCTATCTGGACGAAATCCTGCTGTCGATGCACCCGGTGCTGAAGAAGACCGGTCACCAGGTCGCCAAGCGCTGCGCCACCGACCTCAAGGTGCTCACCTACGCCGGGGCGATCTCACAGATCGTGGTCAACCTGCTGATGAACTCGGTCGAGCACGGCTATCCCGAGGGCCAGGCCGGGCAGATTACCCTGCACTGCGAGGGTTACGACGCCGAATGGCTGCTGCTCTACCGGGACGACGGCCAGGGCATGAGCGAGGAGGTTCGTCAGCGGGTCTTCGAGCCCTTCTTCACCACCCGTCGTGGCCAGGGCGGCAGCGGTCTGGGCATGCACATCGTCTACAACCTGGTCACCCAGCTGCTCGGCGGCTCGATCGATCTGCTCAGCAAGCCGGGCGAAGGGGTCGAAGTGCAGATCCAGCTGCCGCGCCGGGTCCCGGTCCCCGAGACCGGCGCAAGCGGTGGCTCGCAGCCGGTCGTGCGCGGGATCCGCGCGATTCGGGGAGACGCCTGAGGCGCCCGCTCAGGCCGCCGGCGCTGGTCCGAACTGCGCTTCGGAAAGCTTCCAGAAGCCGCGCAACCAGGTGGCGAACATGTCCGCCTCGCGGTCACCCTGGCGCGCCCGCAGCGAGTCATACAGCGCCTGCGGATGCACTCCTTCGAAGATGGTCTGCAGCAAGCGGTCGAAGAACTCGGTCCAGCCGGCGCCGTAGATGATGGTGTCGCGCTGCGCCGCCAGTTTGCCCTTGATCTGCTCCAGCGGCTCGCTGCCGCCGGGCTTGACCGCCACCGCCTGAATCCAGGGTGAGTCGGCCAGCATCATTGCCACCTCGAAGCCGGCCTGCTGCAGGTAGATTTCGATCTCCTGGGGGCAGGAGAACTGGTTGCGAGCCACGTCCTTGCGTGCCACCGGGGCCTGATCGCGGAAGCGGTTGACCTCGTAGGCAAAGCGGCGGAAGCCCACCGGATGGGCGATGTTCCAGGTGTCGAAATAGATCCGCCCGCCCGGCTTGAGCGCGCGGTAGAGATCCTGCAGATAGAGAAACAGGTCTTCCTTGTCCAGGTGAATGAACACCGCCACCGAATAGGCCTTGTCCAGGCTCTGGTCGGCCGCCGGGTCCAGCCGGGTGCGTTCGAGCACGTCGGCGCTGACGTTGCTGAAGCCGCTGAGCCGATCGCGGGCCACGTCGATCATCTTTTGCGAGATG
This sequence comes from Lysobacterales bacterium, assembly GCA_020442775.1. GTDB lineage: Bacteria > Pseudomonadota > Gammaproteobacteria > Xanthomonadales > SZUA-5 > SZUA-5. The sequence continues at coordinate 9,253 of JAGRJL010000060.1, forward strand.
TCCACGCCCTGCCAGTGACCCACCCGTGCGGCCAGCTCGGAGCCGATCCGGCCGACCCCGCAGCCCAGCTCCAGCACCCGGTCGCTGGGCTGCAGATCGAGCGCGGCGACCACCTGGTCGGCGGTGTACTGGCCGGTGCACAGCAGCACCTCGTCATCACCGCTGCCGTCGACCGCCAGCATCGCATTCAGACGATCCCGCGCCTGGTGATCCCAAAAGGCCTTGTAGGTGGCGAAATCCTGACTCATGGACGGTTCCTGTGACGACAATGGACGAAAAAGGGGGCGCAGCTTAGCCGAAAGCGGCGGCGGGTGCCCGACTGCGGGCAGCAGTTGGTCCGTCGGGCGTGTGCGAAGTTCCCCTGTAAACCGTCAAGGGCACAGGGCCCAGCGCTCAGGGCCCAGAGCTGAAGTCCACCGCTGGGCCCTACTCCCTGGGCCCTGGGCCCTTTTCCGTGCCCTTGCGCCGCGCCCTGGGATGAGCCCCGTCATACACCTGAGCCAGATGCTGGAAATCCAGGTGGGTGTAGACCTGGGTGGTGGCGATGTCGGCGTGGCCGAGCAGCTCCTGCACTGCGCGCAGGTCGCCGCTGGATTCGAGCAGGTGCGAGGCGAAGCTGTGGCGCAGCAGATGTGGATGCACCCGCTGCCACAGGCCCTGTTGCTGGGCCCAGTGACGCAGCCTCAGCTGTATCGCGCGGACTCCCAGGCGGCCGCCGCGGCGGCTGCAGAACACCGGATCGGTCGCTTCTGCCGGCTGCTGCTGACGGAGCGCTTCGAGCGCCGCCAGGGCCTTGCTGCCGACCGGGACGATGCGGGTCTTGCTGCCCTTGCCGAGCACCCGCACGGAGCCCTCGCGCAGATCCAGATCGGCCCAGTTGAGCGCGGCCAGCTCGGACAGGCGCAAACCGGAGGAATAGAACAGCTCGAGAATGGCGCGGTCGCGGGTGGCCAGCGGGTCGTCGTCGGGGATCTCCAGCAGGCGGGTGATGGTGTCGCCGTCGAGCACCCCTGGCAGCCGCCGCTCGCCCTTGGGCGGTTTCAGCCCCGCGGCCGGGTTGGCGCCGTCCACCGCCCCGCGCCGACGCAGGAAGCGGAACAGGCTGCGCACCGCCGACAGTCGCTGAGCCAGGCTCTTGGGCGACAGTCCGCTGCGATGGGCGCCAGCAATCGCGCTGCGCAGCTCAGCAGTGCTGAGCCGGTTCCACGCTGAGGGCTGTTGCGGCCATAGCGAATGAGCCAGCTCGGTGAGCTGGCGGCGATAGGCATCCACGGTGCGCGGCGAGAGTCGGCGCTCCACTTCAAGATGCTGGAGAAAGTGCTGCAGCTGCGGATCCAGATCAGCTGCACGGGCCTCTCTCATGAATGATCCTGACACCAGCGCTGCAGGGCGACCGCAATCATCTCGCCCATCCGGGTCAGCAGATCGGTGGCCATGCCCGGATGAAAGCGCTGCTCGTCGGTGCTGCCAATGGCGAGCAGGCCCACCGGCCCAGCCTCGCCCAACAGCGGGACCAGCGCAGCCGAGGCGATGCCGGGGGCTGCTTCACCAAACAGGCAGCTGAGCTGCTCGCGCTTGATCCGACCGCAGCGCGCGGTGGACAGGGACCATAGGTCACCAAATTGCTGCATCCGCGCATCTCCGTTCTCCCACTGCAGCAGCCAGGGCGCCAGCAGATCCACTCTCGCCGGCGCGATCAACACCAGCCGGGAGTGCTCGGCCTGAAAGTCCTCGCTCAGCCCGGCGGCGATTGCCAGCACCCCTTCACGGCGGTCGCCGATCCGCAGCAGCCGCAGCGCCATCAGGTGCAATCGTTGCAGCAGGGCCTCGTTGTCCTGGGCGATCGTCATCAGCTCGCGCAGGCGTGACTCCAGGCCGCGCACGCGGTCGCGCAGGATGTCCAGCTGATAGCTGGCCAGCTGGGTGGTGGCGCCGTTTTCCCGCGGGGTGCGCAGACTGAGCGCCAGATCGGGAAACTCAGCGAGGAACTCGGGGTTGCTGCGCAGATAGTCGGCGACTTCGGTCGCGCTGATTTCGCTCATCGTTGCCACTGTCCTGCATAAACAAATTCGGCCCCGCCGGCCAGAAAGGCGGGCTTGCCCGGCCCATCCCAACGCACCCGCAGACGTCCGCCGGGTAGCTCCAGACGCAGCGGACCGGACGCCCGCCCGCGGGTCTGCATCGCCACCGCGGCCGCGCAGGCACCGGAGCCGCAGGCCAGGGTTTCGCCGACTCCGCGCTCATAGACCCGCAGGCGCAGGGTGTTGGCATCGAGCACCTGGACCATGCCCAGATTGCAGCCCTGCGGAAACAGCTCCGAGACCTGCAGCCACGCACCCAGCTCGGCCAGCGGTGCATGGGCCACATCGGGGACCTCGATCACCAGATGGGGGTTGCCCATCGACACCGGGCTGCCCTGCCAGCTGCGTCCCAGTGCCTGAAAGCTGCCCACACCGGCGGCATCGGGCTGCAGGGTGGTGGGGACCTCAGCCGGATTCAGCCGCGGCACGCCCAGATCGACCTCCACCTCTCCGTTGTCGAAGATCCGCACCGACACCGGACCCGCAGGCGATTCCATGGTGAAGCCGCGCGGCAGTCCGTAATGCCGATGCAGATAGGCGCCCACGCATCGCGCGCCGTTGCCGCACTGACCGGCGCTGGAGCCGTCCGCGTTGTAGATGCTATAGGCGAAGGGCAGCTGTACCCCGCGCTCGATGGTCAGCACCTGATCGGCCCCGGCGCCATAGCGGCGGTCGGCCAGCTGCTGGACCAGTTCGGGGGTCAGCGGCGCCTGTTCGCGCAGCGTGTCGATCAGCACAAAGTCGTTGCCGGCGCCGTGCATCTTGGCGAATGCCAGGCTCACGCTGACTGCTCGCTGCTGTCCTCGGGCAGCTTCAGCGGACCCTTGTTGCCGCAGCCGCCGAGTGCGCTGGCAGCGATCAACAGGGTGCTCAGCAACAGGCAGCGCAGCCACGCTCGCTGGCTATACTGAGAACCCGGTGATCGCCACCGTTTCGTCGCTGCAGAGGTCAAATTCATGATGGGTGATATTCCTTCCGCTAGCCGGTCAGGGGGCATTGTGACTCAAGCCCACCATGGCTCACCAGCTTGGCCGAGCAGCGCGACCGGGTTTCGGCGGGGGACCGCAGCACATGGATAAGGCAATCGCCGATCTGGACTACGTTGAGCTGCACACCGGCCCGGCGCCCCAATGGACCATCGTCTGGCTGCACGGGCTGGGTGCCGACGGCCATGACTTCGAAGGAATCGTGCCGGAGCTGGTGCGTCCGCACTGGCCACATCTGCGCTTTGTCTTTCCGCACGCACCGGTGCGTGCGGTCACCGTTAACGGCGGCGCGCGGATGCGCGCCTGGTACGACATCCTCGGGCCCAGCCTCGCTGAAAAGCAGGACATCCCGGGCGTGGAAGGCTCGGTGGCCGCGATCGAAAAGCTGCTGCAGGCCGAAATTGCCCGCGGCTGCCCGCCTGAGCGGATGATTCTGGCCGGATTTTCGCAAGGCGGCGCGATTACCCTGGCCCGCGGTCTCACCCGTGAGCAGCCTCTGGCCGCAATGGTGGTGCTGTCCAGCTATGTGCCCATTCACGAGCATCTGCTGCCGCAGACCACTGCCGCGGCCGCCACCATGCCCCTGTTCATGGCCCACGGCCGTTTTGATCCAGTGGTCCCCGAGGCCCTGGGCCTGTTGTCGAAGCAGTTCCTGGAGGGCGTCGGAATCACCCCGGAGTGGCACTCCTACGCGATGGCCCATCAGGTTTGTCTGGAAGAGATTACCGACCTGGCCAACTGGCTGGAGCAGCGCTTCGGGTGAATCGCGAACACTCCCGCTGGCTGCCGGACCTGTGCCGACTGGAGCCGGTGCTGGTGATGGTGGTGGGCGCGGAGCTGGTGGCGCTGGTGGTGGTGCTGTCCTCCGACGGTGACGCCGGCACCGGCTTCTGGCAGCGGGTCGGTCCGGTGAGTTTGTACGTGCAGTGGCTGGTGCTCAGTTGCACCGTGGGCTTGTGCACGCTACGTCCGTGGATCCTGCGACTGGCCAATCTGCCGGGCGGCCTGATCGCCTGGAGCCTGTGCCTGCTGATCTGCGGGGTCTGCGCGATCGCGGTGAGCTATCTGGATCCGGCATTGGGCTGGGCGCCGAAGATGCCTGCCGGTTCCAGCGCATTCGTGTTCAACAGCACCGCGGTCGCCGGGCTGGTGGCCGCAGCAGGGCTGCGCTACGCCTTCGTGCATACCCAGTGGCAGCTGCAGGTAGAGGCCAAGGCCCGAGCCGAAGCGGACGCGCTGCAGGCGCGGATCCGACCGCACTTCCTGTTCAACAGCCTCAACACCATCGCTGCCCTGATCGGCACCCAGCCGGAGGCGGCCGAAGAAGCGACCCTGGACCTGGCCGACCTGTTCCGCGCCTCGCTGAAGGCGGGCGAGCGCTGGATCGAGATCGGGCAGGAGCTGGAGCTCAGCCAGCGCTATCTGTCGATCGAGGGTTTGCGGCTGGGCGAGCGCTTGCGCCTGGACTGGGCGGTCTCGCCACCGCCTCATCTGAAGATTCCGCCGCTGATCCTGCAGCCGCTGGTCGAGAACGCGGTCTATCACGGCGTCCAGCAGCTGGTGGACGGCGGTCAGGTGCGGGTAGCCAGCGCCGATCTGGGCGCGCGCTGGCAGATCGAGGTCTACAACGATGCGCCGCCGCCCGAGGCCGACCGCCATCGCGGGATGGGGATGGCCCAGGACTACATACGCGCCCGTCTGCGCCAATGCTTCGGCGATCGGGCGGATCTGGAGATCGAGCGGGGCCCTGACTACTATCGAGCACGTCTGCTGCTGCCGACGGCGGTTGCTGACACCGCTGGGGAGGCCAAAGATGAAAGTGCTGATCGTTGATGACGAACCGCTGGCGCGGCAGCGGCTGGCGCAGATGGTGGCCGGGGAGCCCGACTGCGAGGTGGTCGGCACCGCTCAGGCGGGAGAGGAAGCGTTGGCCCGGGTCGATCAGCTACGCCCGGACCTGTTGCTGCTGGACATCCGGATGCCGGGGCTGGACGGAATCAGCACCGCGCGCCGACTGCTGGACCATCCACAGGCGCCGCTGGTGGTGTTTTGTACCGCCTACGACGACCACGCGCTGAGCGCCTTCGAAGTCAGCGCGGCCGACTATCTGGTCAAGCCGGTGCGGCTGGAGCGACTGCGTCGGGCGCTGGACAAGGTGCGCAAGCTGCTCGGCACCCGACCGGGACTGGGGGCGGACGTCGGACCCTGTCTGCAGGCCCGAGTGCGTGGCGAAATCCGCCTGATACCGGTGGCCGAAGTGCACTATCTGATGGCCGACGCCAAGTATGTCGAAGTGCACTGTGCCGACTACAGCGTGTTGATAGAAGAGTCGCTGGTCTCGCTGGAGGAGCGCTTCGCCGATCGCTTCGTGCGGGTCCACCGCAACTGTCTGGTCGCGCTGGATCAGCTGGCCGGGCTGCGCCGCGGCGACGACGGTTCCGCCCTGATCTGCCTGCGCAGCGGCGCCGAACTGGAGATCAGCCGGCGCAATCTGGCCTCGGTCAGGCGGGTGCTGAAGTCGCGCTAGGGCGAATCAGCCGCTCGCCCGCACTGCCCGATTCAGGCTGTAGCTGCCGCTCAGCTCGGCGCTGGCCAGGATATGACCCTGCATCGCAGCGCTGACCTCGGCCGCGCTGAAGCGCGGCCCGGCGACCGGCAGCTTGTCCAGATCCAGTGCGTAGAGGCGGAAGTGATAGCGATGCATGCGCTCGTCGTTCCACGGCGGGCAGGGGCCGTCGTAGCCGTAGTAGTCGCCGTCGCCCATGAAGCCGGTGTAGTCATTGATCCCCTGACGGCTGCCGGCGGGACCGGCCGGTTCGCGTTTGCCGCCGCTGGTCACGCCCTCCGAACAGCTGCCGGCAGCGATCTCACGGCAGTCGGCGGGAATGTCGATCAGCACCCAGTGGACGAAATCCTGGCGCGGCTGATTGATGTCGATACTGCGGTCGGCCTGATTGACGTCGGCCATCACCGTCGGCACCTCGGTGTCTATACACAGCAGCACCAGCGAACGAGTCTGCGCCGGCAGCTCGCTCCAGCTGAGCTGCGGATTGCGGTTGTCGCTGAAGGCCATCGGCGCATCGTCGGCCAGCTTGCCGAAGGCAAACTCCTCGGGAATCGCCTGTCCGTGGGCGAAGCTGCGGCTGCTCAGTTTCATATTGGGTCCCTTTTGGTCTTGAGGTTTGAGGTCTGGTGGCGGCGCGTCAACAAGGACCATCAGCTCATTTGGGCGGCAGATCCAGCGCCTGGCGTACCACCGTTTCCGGATTGAATGGAAGCGTGGGTGGATCTTCGCGCGGGTCCGGCCGAGTTCCGGGCTCGAGCAGCGCCAGCCTTTCGGTGGTGATCCGCATCAGCCCCTCGTTGCGTGTCCCCGAACTGCTGATGCTGCCGTCGCGCTGGCGAAAGAAATAGTCGTCGCCGAACTCGCTGATCAGAGAATGACAGGTGGGCATCACCACCGCATAGACTCCAGGCGGTGGCTGACTGGGGGCGCTGGTGCTGGTACGGATCAGCAGCACCCGAACGCCTTCCAGGTAGTAGCTGCCGGCCAGTTCGGTTGCCATTCTTTCACTGTCACAGTCGCCGCGACACTGCGGGCCGCTCAAGATCACCAGCACCGCGGCGTCGCGATCCAGACCATCCACCGAGCGCATCGCCTGATCGACGCACTGACGGGCCAGGCCGCGCCGTTCGTCGAAAAGCCCCTCCAGCGCCTCCAGCGCGCGCTGCTTGCGGATTTCCGCGGCCTCGGCCGGGGTCGGCTCGGCGGCCAGAGCCTCGGCTCTGGTCTTCTCGTTGGCGGCAAAATCCGAAAGCCTCCAGGCGAAATAGATCAGCCCGCCCGGAAGCAGAACCAGCAGGAACAGGATACGGCCAAGGTGCAGATCGGATTTCATCGCAGCGTCGCAGGCTCAACTGGTCGAGGCGAGCGCACGATACTATCTCGACGGCGCGCAGTGTGTGGGTCGGCATGACCCATGCCAGCGACGGACGGCAATGGAAATCCAGAGCAAGCGAATCGCGATGAACCGATGGACCACAAAGGCCCGGCTGCTGCTGGTCGGATTGATGATGGCGCTGCAGGGCCTGGTGCTGCCGGCTCAGGCGGGGGCGCCGCCGGACAGTCAGTGCACCGATCGCGGCACTCTCAGCGGCAGCACTTGCACTTTCATGGTGGACAGCAGCGCCGACAGCGGCAGCGGCAGCCTGCGCCAGGCGCTACTCGATGCCAACGCCTGGGGAGCTTATCAGGGCGCGCTTTCGGGCGACTCGGTGATCCAGATCGCTCCGACCCTTGGCGGCCAGATGCTGAACCTGCAGAGCGCGCTGCCGGCGGTCATCGCCAGCGTGCAGCTGATCGCGCCGGTGGCTGGTTTTGCCATCAATGGTGGAGCTCAGCATCGCTGTCTGCTGCTCGGCGGGCTACCGCTGTTTGACCCGATGATCGGTCCCACCGCCAGCAATCACCCTGATGGCCAGCCACAGGCGATCGCGGTGACGCTGCAGCGGATCAGCTTCAGCCAGTGTGCCGCGTATGGCGGGGACGGCACCCAGGCGCTGGGCGACGGCAACGGCGGTGGCGGCGGTGGACTGGGTGCCGGTGCGGCGATCTTCGTCAATCAGCAGGTCGATCTGACCCTGATCGATGTCGCTTTCAGTGGCAATCAGGTGCGCGGTGGGCAGAGCCTGCCGGTGGTCGGCGGTAACGGTGGCGGTGGATTGGGCGGCAGCGCGATCAGCGCCTTCGGCGGCGGCGGGATAGCGGGCGCCGGCGGCGCTGCTGGGGGTGGGGGGTTCGGCGGGCCGGGCGCCAACCTGCCGGGAACCAGCGGCGGCGGCGGTTTTGGCGGCAGCGGGATCGGACAGGTCGATCAGCGCCTCGCGCTGACTGCGGCCAGCGGTGGCGGCGGCACCAACGGCGGCGGTGGCGGCAGCGGTGGAGACGCCGGTCACCTGAGCGGTGCCGGCGGTGAGTCGGCCTTTGGCGGCGGCGCGGGCGGTATCGGCAGCGATGGCGGCGTGGGAGGCGGTGGCGGATCGGTCGATGTCAGTGGGATCGGTGGCCGAGGTGGCTTTGGCGGCGGCGGCGGACGGGGTTCGCTGACCGGCGGGGCAGGTGGCTTTGGCGGCGGTGGAGGCGGCGCCGACGAGTTTGGCGGCGGCGGTGGCGCAGGCGGTTTCGGCGGTGGCGGTGGCGGCGGCAACAACGGCGGTGACGGCGGGCTGGGCGGCTTCGGCAGCGGCGGAGGTGGTGGTGATCAGCCCGGTTTGCCGGGGTTCGGCGGCGGCCCTTCCACCGATTGCGGTGCCGGTACCGGCTGCGCGGGCGTGGGGGCCGGATTTGGCGGGAGCCTGTTCGGCCTTGGACCGAGCAGTATTCGAATCCAGGACAGCCTGTCGATGGCCGGCGGACTGGCGCAGGGAGGCGGCGCGGATCCTTCCGCCAATGCGGGCGGTGAGGGCATCTTCCTCGCCGGCAGTGGCGTCATCGAGTTCGAACCCGGAATCGGTATCAATCAGGTGCTCGATGATCCGATCGCCGACCAGCGCGGTCTGTGGGCTCAGCTGGGCATCACCACCGATCAGAGCTATCCCAGCGGCGGCATCTTCAGCGCGATGAATTTTCCGAACGCGTGGCAGTACACGGCCGATGCGCGCTGGTCGCTGCGCAAGCTGGGCGCTGGGCAGCTTTCGTTGTCGACCGATAACGACTACAGCGGCGGCAGCACCCTCGAATCGGGCAACGTCCTGCTCGGTGCCGCTCGCGCGCTCGGGATCGGCCCGGTGAGTAACGCGGCGACCCTGCAGCTGGCGACGCCGCTGAATCTGCAGGTCGGCGCCGCCGGGGCGGTGGAAGCCAATTACTCTCAGGCCGCAAGCGGCCGACTGCGGGTGGGCTTTGGCGGTCCCGGGTGTGAGCTGGACCAGATTCAGGTGCGTGACCTGGCCGATCTGAACGGCGAGCTGTCGATTGATTCCAGCCTCTGCGATCCGGCGCTGAGCAGCACTCACCTGCTGATCCAGGCGGCGCAGCGTCAGGGTCAATTCAGCAATGCGCCGGGGCCCGAGTTCGTTTCCAACGGGATGCGTTATGCCATCAGCTATCTGGCGAGCGAGGTGCAAATCACGGTGCTGGGGCCCGATAGCGAAATCTTTTCCAACAGCTTCGAGTAATCCGCCGCGCCAGAGATTCGCGGGGGTCTGTGCCTATGGCAGAATCCTCGGTTCGATTGGGGCGTCCGGGGTGTGCCGTGAAACTGAATTTGACCGTCTGTTACGGATCGCTGGCGAAGCCCTGGCGCTGGATCACGGCCCTGGCGCTGCTGCTCAGTAGCGCTTTTGCGGTCGCTCAGCCAACCTTCACGCAGAGCTTCGACCCGGACCAGATTGCCCCCGGTAGCGGGTCAGTCCTGACCTACACCATCAGCAATGGCGGTGTCGCAGGCGTGACCGACCTGGCTTTTATCAATGTGCTGCCTGCCGGGGTCATTCTGGCGACCGGCGCCAATCCCTTCTCCAACTGCACCGATGCGATCGTCGATGCCCCGGATGGCGGGTCCACGATCGACATGAGTGAAGCCCGTTTGGGCAGCGGTCAAAGCTGTTTCGTGCGGGTCGATGTCGTCGCCACCGGACCCGGCACGTTCATGAACGTGAGCGGTGATCTCACCTCCTCGGCGGGCAATAGTGGACCCTCCTCGGATGACCTGACCGCGATCGCCAATCGACCGACATTCAGCAAGAGCTTCTTTCCAACCCTAATTCAGGTGGGTGCGATCAGTCGTCTGACTTTCACCATGGACGGCAGCGGTCTCACCAGCAATTCCTTCAATGGCAATTTTTCCGACTTCTTGCCGAGCGGGCTGCGTGTTGCCGATTTTGCCGACGTGTCTACCGATTGCGTTGGTGTCCCCATGGTGACACCGGGCGCCAGCAGCGTTTCGTTGTTCGGTGTATTCCTGGCAACCGGCAGCTCCTGCACCTTGGAGCTCAACGTGGTCGCCGAGGCTGCCGGCCGATTTGACAACCGGAGCGAGCCCTACAACAGCAGCAGCGGGAACTCAGGGCGAGCGAACGCGGTGCTCAATGCGGCCAGAACCTCGCTGGTCAAGAACTTCGCCGGCCCGGTGCGCCCGGGCGATGTGGTCGAGCTGACTTTCGATATCCGCAACTATGACCGTGGCGACGATCTGACTCAGCTGACCTTTAGCGATGATCTGGACGCCATGCTCAGCGGCGCAACTGCGGTGGGGTTGCCGCTCAATGACGTTTGTGGTTCGGGGTCCCAGATCAGCGGCACGTCGCTGATCACCCTCATGAACGGCAGCCTGCCCCCGTCAGGCACCTGTCAGTTTTCGGTGATGGTGCAGATACCCGCCGGTGCAGCCCAGGGCACCTATCCCAACACCACCAGCACCATCGATGGATTGCTCAGTGCGGCGATGTTCAGTGATCTGGCGGCAACGGCGGATCTGCAGGTGCAGCCGGCGCCGATGCTGACCAAGGTGATCAGCCCGGCCACGGCGCTTCCCGGTGACCTGGTGACGGTCGACTTCACCCTGACCAATGTCGATACGATCAACCCGGCAACCGACGTGACCTTCACCGATGTCGTCGGCGAGTGGCTGACTATCGATCAGCTTTACAACCTGCCCCCTGCCGGCTTCTGTAACGGGACCGGGTTCGCTTCCCAGTTTGATGTGCAGAACGTCAGAAATCTGACAATCAGCGGCATTACCCTGGCTGCCGGGGCAAGCTGCAGTTTCTCGGTCAGCCTGACCTTGCCGGTTGATTTTCCCACCGGCAGCTATCTGAACGAAGTGGACCAGGTCAACGCCACCGTGAATGGGATGAGCATCAGCGGCAGCGGTGCGGCCGATACCCTGAATGTGGTGGCTGCGCCCAGCCTGAGCAAGTCCTTCGCCGATGATCCGGTCAATGCGGGATCGCTGGTCACCCTGGAGTTCACCCTCAGCCACAGTGAAAACGCCCCGGCCGACGCCACCTTGATCGCTTTCACCGACGATCTGAACGCGACCCTGGCAGGGCTCGTCGCAGTCGGTTTGCCGCTGGTCGACCCCTGTGGCCCCGGATCCAGCCTCAGCGGCACCACCACATTGACGTTCACCGGCGGCAATCTTGCGCCGGGCAGCGACTGTGTATTCAACGTGCAGCTGCAGACGCCAGCGGGCGCTGCGCCGGGCGACTATCCCAACACTACCAGCACCGTGTCTGCGTTTGTTGGCGGGCTTGTTGTTGACGGCCCGGCAGCCAGCGACACGCTGCGGATTCAGCCGCTGGTGGTGAGCAAGCGTTTCGTTGAGTCGCCAATCTTCGTCGGTACGCCGACGGTGACGCTGGAATTCACCCTGGAAAACCTGAGTGCCAGCGCGGCGGTCAGCAGCATCTTCTTTACCGACTCGCTTACCACCGCGCTGAGCGGTCTGGCCTACGGCGGTCCGCCACTGATGAATATCTGCGGTGCAGGCTCGTCCATCGCCGGGACCACCAGCTTGGTCTTTGTCGGCGGGTCGCTGGCCCCCGGCACCAGCTGTACCTTCAGTTTGCTGCTAAACGTTCCTGCTGCCGCAGGGGCAGGTGATTACGGCAATCTGACCAGTGCAGTCAGCGGCGTTGTGGGGGGCAATGCGGCGGTTTTCGCACCGGCCACAGCCACGCTGCAGATCGTCGAGCCGCTGGCCTTCGCCAAATCCTTCATTGACGATCCGACCCAGGCCGGCGGGACGGTGACGCTGAGCTTTATCATCAACAACAGCGATCCGGCTCAGGCGATCAGCAATCTGACCTTCACCGACGATCTGGATGCCGCGTTGCCTGGCCTGGTGGCGACCGGGCTGCCGATGAACAATGTCTGCGGTGCCGGATCGACGCTCAGCGGGACCTCGTTGATGACCCTGACCGGGGGCAGCCTGCCTTCCGGCGGCAGCTGCGTATTCAACGTTACTTTGCAGGTACCGGCCGCAGCGGTGGCAGGCACTTATCTCAATCAGACCAGCATGCTCAGCGGCATATCTGGCGGATCGCCAGTCAGTGCGGTCGGCGCGAGCGACAGCCTGGTCGTGGCCGGCGCGGTGGATTTCAGCAAGAGCTTCGCCGCTGAGGTATTCCCGGGGAATCTGGCCACGATCCAGTTCACCCTGATCAACAGCGACACCGCGCCCGTGTCGGATCTGCGTTTCAGCGATGATCTCAACGCCTTCCTCGCCGGCGCGGTGGCAGTGGGACTGCCGCTGACAGATCCCTGTGGACCCGGTTCGAGCCTGAGTGGAACCAGCGACATCGTCCTGCTCGGCGGGAATCTGGCCCCGATGGGCGCAAGCTGCAGCTTCAGCGTGGACGTGCAGATTCCGCCGCTGGCTGCGCCCGGGAGCTATCTCAACAGCACTTCGGCGCTGACTTCGGCCGGCACGCCGGTTGCGCCTGCTGCGCTGGCCACTCTGGGAATCAATCCGCCGCCGGCGTTTACCAAGGTATTCGCCGCCAGCGCGGTCTTTGTCGGCCAGGTCAGCCAGCTAGCGCTGATCATCGACAACTCCGCGAGCACCATTGCCGCCAGCGGGCTGGACTTCACCGACAACCTGCCGGCCGGAATGACGGTCGCAACCCCGGCCAATGCCTCCACCACCTGCACCGGCGGCACGCTGACCGCCACCGCCGGAAGCGCGACCATCAGCTACACCGGCGGCACGGTCGCGCCGGGTGCGGCGTGCATGGTCAACGTAGACGTGGTTGCCAGCAGCGCGGGTGCCCTGGTCAACACCACCGGCAACCTCAGCTCCATTGCGGGCAGCAGCGGAAGCGCCAGCGACAGCATTTTGGTCGATCCGCTGCCGCCGTTTGGCAAGAGCTTCATGGCCGACACGATATTCCTCGGCGAAACCACGACGCTGCAGTTTGATATCGACAACAGCGGTTCCAGCCAGGCATTGATGGCGGCCGCTTTCACCGACGTTCTGCCGGCCGGAGTGCTGATCGCCACCCCGTCGGTGGTTTCCGCAGGGTGCGTGAGCACGGTGACGGCGCCCTCCGGTGGCGGCACGATCACTGCGACCGGCATCGACATTGGGCCGGGCTCCACCTGCACCATCAGCGTCGATGTGACCCCGGTGGTGGCGGGAGATTTCGTCAACACCGCCAGCGCTCTGAGCTTTAGCGGTGGCTCCAGTCCGGCGCCCAGCGCCAACCTGAGGGTGAATCCGCTGCCGCTGTTCAGCAAGGCATTTGCTCCGACGGGGATTCCGGTGGGCAACGTCAGCACGCTGACGCTGACCATCGACAAT
>JAGRJL010000676.1:0-1608 GCA_020442775.1 Lysobacterales bacterium
AGCGCGCGGCGCCCGGCAGGACTAGCCCACATCCAGACCCACCGCGCGCCGGAGCCGCGCTACCTCACTGCATTGCCGCTTGGTGTAGCCTGGTCCGCGCGGCGAGGCTGTGTGCCTGTAGGTCCAGACCTGTCTGAACGCTGTCTCATCACCTGGCGAAGAGCGTCCAGACAAGTCTGGACCTACAACAGCACCATCCGCGCGGGTTCCTCAGCGGCAGCGGCGAGAACCACCTGGGTTTCAGTTCATGTAGAGGAACGCTTAGACCCCCAAAGTCACACTCCTCCATTAGACTGCGCCCCCTCTAGGTTTTTCGGGTGCCCGGTCGATGACGGATTGGACGATTGCCGACGCGCAGCGCAGCTACAGCGTGGCGCACTGGTCGGAAGGCTATGTCGATGTGGCCGCCGACGGTCGGGTGGTGGTGCGCCCGCAGGGCGCCAAGGGCCAAGCCGTGGCTCTGCCGGACGTCATCGCTGCCGCAGCCCGCCAGGGCCTGCGCATCCCCTTGCTTGTGCGCTTTCCGGAGATCCTGGGCGATCGTCTGCAGCGACTGCAGGGCGCGTTCGCCCGCGCCATGAGCGAACGCGACTACGCTGGCGGCTATACCGCGGTGTTCCCGATCAAGGTCAACCAGCAGCGCGCGGTGGTGCGGGCCCTGGTTGATGCCGGCGACGAGGGCTTTGGCCTGGAAGCGGGCAGCAAGCCGGAATTGATGACGGTGCTGGCGATGAGTCGCGGCGGCACCGTGATCTGCAACGGCTACAAGGACCGCGAGTACATCCGCCTGGCCCTGATCGGCCGCAAGCTCGGCCTGGATGTCTACATCGTCATCGAGAAGGCCAACGAGCTGCAGCTGGTGATCGAGGAGGCCGCACGTCTGGGCGTGGAGCCGCTGCTGGGCGTGCGCATGCGGCTGGTGTCCATCGGTGCCGGCAAGTGGCAGAACACCGGCGGCGACAAGGCCAAGTTCGGGCTGATGCCGGGCCAGCTGCTGGATCTGGTCAAGGCGCTGGACGCGGCGGGGATGAAGGACTGCCTGCGACTGGTCCATTTCCACATGGGCTCGCAGATCTCCAACGTGCGCGACATTGCCAACGGCATGCGCGAGGCGGTGCGCTATTTTGTGGAACTGCGCAGCCTGGGATTGAGTATCGACACCGTCGACGTCGGCGGTGGGCTGGGGGTGGATTACGAAGGGACCCGCTCACGCAGCGAGTGCTCGGTCAATTACGGACTGGCGCAATACGCCCAGAGCATTGTCGGACCGCTGGCCGAGGCCTGCGAGCAGCACGGCTTGAGCCATCCGCGGATCATTACCGAATCCGGTCGGGCGATGACCGCCCATCACGCGATTCTGGTCGCCGACGTCACCGCGGTCGAGCAGCTGCCGAAGGGCAACCCGGAGGCCGCCGGAGTGGATGCCGCGCCACCGCTGCGCCATCTGCGCGAGCTGATCGATGAGCTGCCCAACCGTCCGCCGCAGGAGATCTATCATGAGGCCCAGCACTATGTGCAGGACGGTCAGTCTCGCTTCGCCCTGGGGCAGCTGAGTCTGGCCGAACGAGCCCAGCTGGATGATCTGTACTACGCGATCCTGCATGCGGT
>JAGRJL010000676.1:1652-1867 GCA_020442775.1 Lysobacterales bacterium
CTGGACAACAAGCTGACCGACAAGTACTTCGTCAACTTCAGCGTGTTCCAGTCGATGCCCGACGTCTGGGCGCTGGAGCAGGTCTTTCCGATCCTGCCGCTGACCCGGCTGGACCAAAAGCCTGACCGGCTGGCGGTGCTGGAGGATCTGACCTGCGACTCGGATGGACGGATCGACCACTATGTGGACGGCGAAGGGGTGCAGAGCCACCTCTC
>JAGRJL010000677.1 GCA_020442775.1 Lysobacterales bacterium
ACGCTGGGGGGCGGGATGCTGCACGCGCTCGCCTACGGAATGATCTTCACCAGCCTTGGGCGCGCGCTGGTGGATACTCTGCACGCCCACGGAAAACTCGATTCGGAGCGCGTGCTCGCAGGATTCGATACCGCAATCGCAGACCGCGGCGAGCTGTTGAGTCAGGCTAAGGCCCTGTTGCCGCTGATTGGACAGGTCATCAGCGAGCGCCCTTCCCACGCAGACTCGGCGCAAAACGAGGAGAAGCGATGATCAAGGCCCTTGCGCCGCTGCTGACCATAGTCGCCGTGTGGGCGACCCCGTCGGTGGCCGCGACGTGGAATCCACAGCAGGCCCACAGCAGCCTGATTTTCTTCGTGTCCCACTATGATCTGGCCAAGAGCAGCGGCCGGTTCACCCGCTTCAGCGGCGAGTTCGACATCGATTCCAGGAACGTCGAAGCATCGACCGCGGTTGTCCGCATCGCCGTCGACAGCCTGGACATGGGCGACCCGAAATTCACCGAAACCCTGCTCGGCGAGGACTGGTTCAACGTCGAGGAATATCCGGAAATGGTATTCCGCTCGACCCGGGTCGAGCCGGCGGATGACGGCAGCGCCATCGTTCACGGCGATCTGGCGATTCGCGACCAAAGCGTGCCGCTGCAGCTCAACCTGCACCGCTGGCGCTGCGCCACCTTTCCCTTGAACGGCCGCTACACCTGCGGCTACAGCCTGAGTGGAACTCTGGATCGCATGGCAACCGGGATGACCAGATTCAAGTCCATGGTGGGGCAGGACGTGGAGCTCCGGCTGGAGTTTGAGATCGAGCGGGAGAACGCGCGTGGCGCTCAGAAACGCAAGCGATAGCTGGGGCAGCGTCAGCCGGATATTGCACTGGCTGATCGCAGTGGGCGTGATTGCCGCAATCCTGATCGCCAAGTACTCCGAGACACTCAGCTCCAGCCGTGCCCGCTACGAAACCATGGTCACTCACAAATCCATCGGCTTGACCCTGCTCACGCTGATGCTGGTGCGAGTGATCTGGCGCTGGAGCAATCCGACGCCGCAGCTTCCAGCGAGCATGCCGCGCTGGCAGCGGGTCGGCGCCAAGCTCAGCCACGCAGGGCTCTATTTCCTGCTGTTCTGGATGCCGCTGACCGGCTGGCTGGCGCATAGCGCCTCTGGACTTCCGCTGCGCTGGTTCAACTGGCTCAAGGTACCGGCCATGGTCGGCAAGGACAGCGACCTAAAGCATCTCGCCGAATCACTGCATCATTGGGGTTTGTGGCTTATGCTGGTGCTGCTCAGCGCGCATTTGTTGGCCGCGCTCAAACACCATTTTGTTGATCGGGATAATTTGCTGCGGCGCATGTGGTCCGGGCGCTGAAGTCGATTGCGCCACCACACCAACGAGGATTTGATCTGATGATTCGACTGATCGGATGCGCATTGCTTGCAAGCTTCGCGCTTAACGCTGCCCACGCTGCCAGATATCAGATTGGCGCCGAAGACTCCAGGCTGCAGTTCAGCGGGGAGATCTCAGGCGAGTCATTCGAAGGCCGTTTTGAGCGATTCACCGGTCAGCTCAGTTTCGATCCAACACGGCTGGACGACACCTCCATTGTTGTCGAAATCGACATGGGAACAGTGAACACCGATAGCGAGGAGCGTGACGAAGCGCTTGCCACCGCCGAATGGTTCGACCCGGAGAATTTCCCCAAGGCCAGGTTCCAGGCCGAAGGCGCGGCAGCAGCAGGCGACAAATTCGTCAGCATGGCGCAGCTGACCATTCGTGGCGTTTCCAAGCCGGTCCGCTTCACCTTTCAGCTAGACCGCAAACTCGAGCGACTGACGGGAACAGCCAGTCTTGACCGAACGGTTTGGGACCTGGGCGGCGAAGATTGGCGCGATGAAGATCTGGTCGCGCACGCAGTGCTGGTCAAGGTAGACGTGAAGCTAACCGCTCAACCCTAGGCGTTCTGCTGATCAAGACTATTGAGGCGACCCAGGTCGCAGCCAATGGGCCACGACCCCAAGTGGGCGCGTGCTATGTTGCGGTCGGCATTCAAACGATGAGCCTGAACCTCCATGGATCAGCAATATCAAACACTTGCGCAACTGCCCAGCGCCGGCAAGCGGCTATTCCAAGCGCTGGTTCTGGTCGCTTGCTCGCTGGCGATGCCCGCCTGGGCTGTTGATATCCCGGCTCCGGAAGAAGTCACCCGCCTGCCTGCGGCGACCATGAAGAAGTTCGAGGACCAGGTGCTCAGCAAGACCCGCCAGCCCAAGGCGCGGATCAAGGGCC
>JAGRJL010000678.1 GCA_020442775.1 Lysobacterales bacterium
GCTTGCGGTTGCTGCGATCGCCGAAGTCACGCTGGATCGCGACCACGGTCTCGGCCACCTCCAGCAGCCGCTCCGGCGGCAGGAAACCGATCACGTCGGCCAGCCGCGGGAAGGTTTCCGGCTCGCCGTGGCTGGTGCCCATGCCGCCGCCCACCGCCAGATTGAAGCCGCGCAGCTGATCACCATCGGCGATCGCGATGAAGCCCAGGTCGTGGGCGTACAGATCCACGTCGTTGTAGGGCGGCACCGCGATCACGGTCTTGAACTTGCGCGGCAAATAGGTCGGCCCATAAAGCGGCTCGTGCTCGGGCTCGCCGCCGGCGACCCGCTCCCGACCGAGAAAAATCTCGTGGTAGGCCTGGGTCTTGGGCAGCAGATGCTCGCTCAGCTCCACCGAGCACTGATGGACCTGCGCGTGCAGTCGCGAGTGCTCGGGCTGGGCGCTGCACAGCACGTTGCGATTGACGTCGCCGCAGGCAGCGATGGAATCGAGCAGGGCGCGGTCCATCGCCTGCAGCGTGGCTGCCAGATCTTCCTTGATCACGCCCTGTAGCTCGAAGGTCTGCCGGGTGGTGAGCTTGAGGGTGCCGTTGCCGTAGCGGTCGGCCAACGCATCCATTGCCAGCCATTGCGCCGGCGTGCAGACGCCGCCCGGCAAGCGCACCCGGATCATGAAGCTGATCGCCGGCTCCAGCTTGCGCCGCCGCCGCTCCTCGCGCAGCTCGCGATCATCCTGCTGATAGATCCCGTGCAGCTTGATCAACTGCCCATCGTCCTCGCGCACCCCAGCGGTATGCGCGTCGGCCAGGCTCTCCGCCAGGGTGCCGCGAAGGCCCTTGCTGGAGGACTTGATGGCCTCGACGGGGGATGGAGTTGGGTTGTGGTTCGTTGTGGTCATGTTGGTTCCTGATTAGGGCCCAGGGCCCAGGGCTTAGGGCCCAGTAAGAGCAAAGAGCGAAGCCGCGCCGTTGTTGCCCTTCTGGGCCCTGAGCCCTGGGCCCTGGGCCCTTTC
>JAGRJL010000679.1 GCA_020442775.1 Lysobacterales bacterium
GCGTTCCCGCCGAAGCTCCCGAACAGGGCACGGCTGAGCAGAAACAGACCCAGCGCCTGCAGCAGCCCGATCTCGGGCAGTTGGAACAATGCCGGCATCAGCCAGTTCCACAGCGCCATGATCACCAGGCCGAAGAGCGGGATCAGAATGATTGCGAGAATGATGGCGCCGACTATCCTGCGCGCCCTTTGCTTTTTGTCCATGACTAATCTCCTGCCAGAGGTGATTGAAACTTCGCCAGCTGCTGACGAAGACTAAGCACTGCGTAGCGCTTGCGCGCCAGCAGGGTGTTGATGCTCAGACCGGTCTCGGTCGACAGCGAACGAAAGCTCCGACCCTCCAGTTCGTGTGCCACATAGACCTCGCGCTGAGCCGGCGGCAGACTCTCGATGGCCGAGATCAGGGCAGCCGCCAGTTGATCCTGTTGATGGGCTTGTTCGGGGTCGGCTGTCGCCGCACTCGGGCCAAGCAGCCCCAGCGCTTCCCAATCCAGGTCTTGCTGCCAGCGCTGATCCCGCTGAATCCAGCGGTGGCGATCGATCAGACGCCGTCTGGCCGTGGTGAAGAGCCAGGCACCGACCTGATCGATCGGGTTGATCGAGTCCATCAAACGCAGAAACTCGCAGAACACGTCCTGGACCAGATCCTCGGCATCGGCGAGGTTGGCCACCTGCCGCCGAACGAAGCGCAGCAGGCGTCCGCTTTCTCGCGCAAATACTGCTGCATGCTCGGGTTTGTCTGCTTTCATCCGGGGTAGGTCAAGGTTTCGACTTAAGGAATATTCGTGGCCATCGGGCAATCGGCCGGTATCAGTGAAGACGACCCAGGACAGGAAATATTGTGTGGCCGCGGTGAACACCAGCAGTCCGCAGCGCTCACCCTACGGCAACCGGGTCGGTTAGGATCGTGTCCGGAGCCTCTCCAGATACCCTGTCGAGACCATGACTCGCCGACTGCTTGGCTGCCTGATGCTATTGACCCTTTCCGCCCCCTCCGGCGCGGCGGAACTTGAGGTTGAGACGCTCACTGCCGGATTGGAGTATCCATGGTCCCTGGCATTCGTGGATGAGGGCGATCTGCTGATCACCGAACGCCCGGGCCGACTCCGGCGCTTCCGCGACGGTCAGCTCAGCGAACCCATTCAGGGACTGCCGGAAGTCTATGCTGCCGGTCAGGGTGGTCTGCTGGAGGTGCTGCTGGACCCCGACTTCGCGAGCAATCAGCGCGTCTATCTGTCCTATGCCCACGGCAGCCCGGAGGCGAACGCCACACGCGTCGCCAGGGCGCGCCTGCATGGCACACAACTGATTGATTTGGAAGTTATTTTCACCGCTCGCCCGTGGAAGAACACGCCAGTTCATTACGGTGGACGGATGTGCTTTCGCGCCGACGGCACGCTGATGCTGGGACTGGGCGACGGCTTCGATTATCGCGAGGCTGCTCAGGATCTGTCGTCCGACCTCGGCAAGATCATTCGCATCCATCCAGA